>JAKSDJ010000813.1 GCA_022360155.1 Chloroflexales bacterium
CTCGCTTTGCTCACCCAGATGCGTCGCCCCAACATCAAAGCAGAGGAGCTGGTACGGGTTGTGGCCGAGGCCGATGAGTTGACAAGGCGATGAACCGATGGGGAGGCGAGCAGAAGCGGCGAGGCTGCGAGGCGGCAAGAGCTGAGGAGCTGGCGTATAACACATAGCGGGTAGAAGTCGTGGCAAGAAAAGTGGAAACATGCATAAAACGCTGCAGCCAATTCTAGACATTCTGGACGAAGGCCTGCGGATCTATCGCCGCGGATTTACAAGTTTTGCGCTGCTGGCAGCTATCTGGTTAACGCCCGTAGCAATCGGCATCGGTTTCGCTTTTGCAGCAGGCGCCTTCTGGGGCAGCGACGCAATCTTTCTGTTGATCTTGGGTGGTTCGCTGTTGGCGCTACCGCTAGCAATCTACTTGTTTGCGGCGATCAGCCGAGCAACCCTTGCCATCCAGCAGGATCAGCGGGTGCAGTTCAGCAAGGTTCTGACCATTGCGCCGACACGACTGATGGGTATGGGGTGTTATGGGGTAGTCTTTGGCATCATTGTTAACATCCTGGTTTCAATGGTTAGCGCCTTTGTATGCTGCCCGCTGTACCTGGCATTTATGTTTCTGATGACTGGGGTTATGTCAGGTGTCTCCAGTGGGATTAGCGTCGCATTTACGGCGTTGCTTGGCGTCCTAGGTGTGCTGTTTCTTATCCTTATCTATGGTTTGAATTTGGTCATCAACGGAGCAGTCTATAGCAGCGTGATTTATGGGTTGCAACCATTTGTTCTGGATAATTTATCTTTTGGCGCGTCGGTCCAACGGAGTATCGACCTGACGTTCTATCGCACCAGACGTAATCTGTTAGCTTTCATACTGGCCAGCGCCATCTTTGGCGGGATTGCCGTCGCGGTCACAACCGGCGTTGGGATATTGTTGCCGTTACCCTTATTCTGGGCGCTTGGCGACGAGTCGCTGGTAGCGCAGGGGATCAGTGCAAGTGCCTGGCTGCTCGGCTTGATAGTAGTTCTACCTCCCGTGCCAATCTGGATGACCCTCCTCTACCAACAAAACCTGTCAGCCCGTGAGGGGTATGATCTTGCCCGACAAATTGCCGCGCTCGACCCGGTGCAAACACAATAGAAACCTACACAAAGGAAGCATAGAATTAAACTGTCGCCATCCAACCACACGCTATTTTGTATGAGTGTGACATTGTCTGTGAGAGCAGGTTTTTCGGGGCTGCAGAAACGAAAGGCGCACAATCTACATGATGGTTCAGGAGATCGCAGAAGCCATACGCAAAGAGGCGGGTAAAGTTCTGGTCGGGCAAGAAGACCCCTTTACACTTATTGTGGTGGCGTTGTTGAGCAGCGGCCATGTGCTGCTCGAAGGGGTGCCGGGCACAGCAAAAACGTTGATGGCGAAAACGCTAGCGCACTTGATCCAGGCGGAATTCAAACGGGTGCAGTTTACCCCCGACTTGATGCCCTCCGACGTCGTTGGCACACAAGTATTAGAAATGAGCACCGGTCAATTTCGGCTACGCAAAGGCCCCATATTCACACAAATACTCTTGGGGGACGAGATCAACCGCGCTCCGGCCAAAACACAGAGCGCCCTCTTAGAAGCCATGGAAGAGCGACAGGTTACCATCGAGGGGCAACGGATGGCGTTGCCGGAGCCTTTCTTAGTATTGGCGACCCAAAACCCAATCGAGTACGAGGGCACATACCCGCTGCCCGAAGCGCAACTCGACCGTTTTTTATTCAAAGTGCTGGTCGACTACGCGCCGCAAGACATAGAAACCGAGGTGTTGCGACGCTATCACCGAGGGTTCGATGCGCGGCAACTCGACACCGCCGGCCTCCAGGCTATTATTACGCCACAGACGCTAGCCGAATGCCGAGCCGCGATCAACGCAGTGCAGGTCGAAGATGGTATCATGACTTATATTACTGGTATTGCCAGCGAGAGCCGCAAGAGCTTAGATCTGGTGTTAGGAGGTTCACCACGGGCCAGCATTGCGCTACTCCTGGCGAGCAAGACCTATGCAGCCATGCAAGGTCGCCAGTATGTCAGCCCCGACGACGTGAAGTTTCTGGTACGTCCGGTCTACCGCCACCGGATTATCCTCAAACCGGAAGCTGAAATCGAAGGCTTAAACGCTGATACGGCAATGGGGCGAATCTTGGCGCGGGTTGAGGTGCCGAGGTAATACAGAAAGGGTTCGGTGGAGGGCTATCCCTCCACGTTCCTTTTTGCGATACGATGATCACTTATATGAATTGTTAGGCAAAATAAGACGCTTGCATACACCAAGCACTTACCATCTGCGATTTCATGCCTCGCTGGCGCTCTGCGGATCTCCTTGGAGCGAACGTCCGGCCAGTTCACGGTCGATCATAAACAGACCGACTCCTTCGGCCCCAACGAGGTTGAGCTGTTCGAGGATCAAGGTCGCATTTTTCTCCTCTTCAACCTGCTCGTTAATGAACCACTGTAACAGAACTTGCGTCGGATAGTCCTGTTCAGCAACCGCCAAGGCATACAACTCGTTGATCCAGGATGTGACTTTACGTTCGTGTTCAAGCGTCTGTTCAAAAACGTCCATCACCGTCTCGAACTCAGCCGGAGGCTGGGCAATGGATTGCAGGAAGACCCGCCCATCGCGGTCGTGGAGAAAGTCAAAGAACTTCATCGCATGCATACGCTCTTCCTCGCTCTGGACGCGCAACCAATTCGCAAAGCCGGAAAGATTCAACGAATCGCAGTAGGCTGCCATCGAGAGATAGAGGTACGATGCATTCATTTCGTGGCTTATTTGGATATTGATTGCATCTTGCAATTTCTGACTCAACATTTCTCTTCCACTCCTTTAGGATGCTAAAAACGTCATCGTGGCGTTTCTGAACAGTTGCATCGTGATGGTTCCGATGCCACGTAATATGACTTAGGTGCGGGCCGCTATCGATGCCTAACTAGGATTTAACAAAAACCCCATCGTCTCAGCAAGAATTTGGGGATTGACTGGTTCCTCAACAATAGCAATCGTCCAATCGCTGGCATAAGGCACAGACTGTAACTGTACCATCGGCAGCGAACTGGCGATGATAATCGGAATATTCGCTGTAGCATCGTCTGAGCGCAATCGCTCGATCAGTTGCTCTTCAGGAGTTTCCAGACCCGGCAACGCTACCAGAAAAAGGCCAGGCATTGTGGTAGGCAAGTTGGCAGGCTCACAGGTGGTAACATCAAATCCATCGCCAGGAATAAGCGTCGCCAAACGGTCACGCGTGGCTGCGTCGGTAGCGACGACGGCAATTGGAGTAGGCATAGACAGGGATCCCTCCTAGTCAGCAGTTGGCATCAGGTCTCAATTCTAGCACAGGCGCACCGCCTGCGCCAATGGGTAAGAAAGCTTCTACCTTCCACATCGCAAACAACAGCGGCATATTGCTATTCACCTGCAGCCATCATAGCTCGATCACCTGATATTCCTGACCAACATCGGCAGGGCCGCTAAAGCCGCCGGCTCGGATCTCGGCCAGCGCCTGATCGACAGGCATGGTCCAATGGGGGCTGAAATGCACTAGTGTTAGGCGGCCTACGCCCGCAATTGATGCGACTTCGCCTGCCTGACGCGGTGTAGTATGACCGACAAAAGGCTCGCTGGTCGTTGCCTCGTGGATCAGCGCATTCGCACCACGCGCCAGATCTGTCACCGCTTGACACGGCGCCGTATCGGCGGAATAGGTCAGCGCCTGACCGCTGGCTCGATTTTCGAAACGAGTCGCAAGGCATGGGCGGCTATGCTCGGTCAGCGCCGTGCGCAGTGTCCAGCCGCCTTCCAGTGGCAACGTATCGCCCGCAGCGACAGGAATCCAATTGATTGGCGTCGTGTATTTTTCCAGGTTGAAAGCCTCAACAACGTTTTGGACTAGGGTTAGGGTCGCCTCCAAACCATAGATTGTGATTGGTTCCTGCCGCCCAGCTAGACGGATACTGAAGAACAAAATCGGCACACCGTTGATATGATCGGCATGGCTGTGGGTTAGGAAGATACCGCGCAGTTGTTGCGGATTCAGACCTGCCCGCAACAAGCGCTGATAGGTGCTCCCGCCAGCATCAATCAACAATGGACCGCCCGGGCCATCCCAAACCATGTGCGTGTTTTCGCGATCAACGTCAGGCACGCCAGTCCCGACGCCGAGCAAGATCATACGAGCCATAGCTTCCCTATAATCATAGTAGTAATGATGACAAGCGACAAAATGATAGTGTTATCGGGCGACTACAAAAGCGTTTACTCGATTGGAACCAGGCGTTGGCGCAGCGCATAAATGGCGGCCTGAGTACGATCGGCCAAGTGCAGCTTGCTCAAAATATTGCTGACATGGGTTTTCACGGTCTTCTCGCTAATCACAAGAGCGTCAGCAATCTCCTTGTTGCTTTTTCCACGCGCAATCAATCGCAGCACATCCATCTCGCGCTCAGTAAGCTGTTCGACAGGCGCCTCGGCAGTGCGCGGCGCGCTAAACTCTTGCATCAACTTGGCGGCGACTTCCGGATGTAAAACCGCCTCGTTGCGCTGGGCGGCGCGGATGGCGTGCGCCAAATCCTCAGGCGATACATCCTTGAGCAGGTACGAAATGGCGCCTGCCTTGATAGCAGGAAAGACCTTGTCGTCGTCGGCAAAGCTGGTCAATACAATCACCCGGGTGCTTGGGCTCGCCGTCTTAATCCGCCGAGTCGCTTCGACGCCATCGATGCCCGGCATCACCAAATCCATCAACACAACATCAGGCAGAAGTTCTCGCGCAAACTGGACACCTTCCTCACCGCTGCTCGCCTCACCAATCACTTCGATATCTTCCTGCAACTCCAAAAAATCACGCAGCCCCTGGCGTACTACACGGTGGTCATCAACCAATAGAACGCTTATCGTGTCCATACCCTTTCCTTCCTAACGAGAACATAGCTCATAGCCGATGGATGGACGTTCGTGTGTGTTCATCATGCTGCGGCGTAGCTACATTACGAGCGTACAATTGTCACTATCACCTCCGAACCCCCGCCAATCACCGAGCGCAACTCCATTGTGCCATTGATTTCAGCGGCGCGCTCGCGCATACTAATCAGCCCAAGGCGCCGACCACTCCCGCTTGGCGGCGCGCTTGGATTAAAGCCTTGTCCATCATCAATGACTCGGACTCGGACTCGCTCGGCGCTGAATTCCAACATCACCTGTACTAAGGTCGCATTGGCATGTTTGACCACATTGTTGAGCGCCTCCTGGACAATCCGATAGAGCGGTTGCTCCACACCGCGCCCATAACGCTCATCGCCAGTAACGCTCAGCTCCACCCGCAACCCTTCTCGATGGCTGATCATGGCGGCATGCTGCTGTAGTGCGGCGACTAAGCCCTGTTCGCGCAACGCGGGCGGGCGCAACTGCGAAATAAGCGCACGCATCTCGGCAAGCGCCGCCGTCGCCGTTTCCTGAAGCCGTTCAAGCTGAACCGCCGCCCGCGGGGGGTTTTTCTCCAAGTGCGTCCGTGCAGCCTGCGTCGTTAGGGTGATACTGAATAACTGCTGGGTAACGCTATCGTGCAACTCTCGCGCCAGACGATTACGCTCTTCGAGAACGGCTGCCGCTTGCGCCCGCTGATAGAGACGGGCATTTTCAATCGCGCCGGCCAGAACGTCGGCAGCAGTTTCTAAGACGGCGACATCCTCGTTGGTAAACGCCCCAACTGCCTGTGACTCAACATTGAGCACCCCAAGCACCCGTCCGCTCGAGACAATGGGCACACACAACTCCGAACGAGTATTCGCGCGATCAGTCATTAGCACATATTCATCGTCAAGATGGACATCATCGACTTGCTGAGTCTTTCCCGTGCGCGCCGTACGGCCCAGCAGCCCGCGGCTAACGTGTTGACGATACCCTAGAGCGATTGTAAGACGATTACCCGCCTGCGCCGATAAGATCAGTTCATTCGTTTCCTCATCGAGGAGGAATAACTCGACATGGTTGTACCCAAAGCCTTGCTGGATCTGGTTTGTGACCTCGACCAGAACCGGTTCCATATCGAGAGTCGCGGTCGCCGCGCGAGCCAACGCATTCAGAACAGTCAACTGCTCAGCTCGTCGTTGGACCTGAGCGGCCAAGCGCTGCGACTCCTGATACAAGCGGGCGCTGGTGATTGGCCCGCCAACCTGCGCCGCAATCGCTTCTAACAAGTCCACATCCTCATACGAAAAGGCGCCTGGCTGATCATTGCCGATATTTAAGGTGCCAATCACTTGGCCGCCGCTCCAGAGCGGCACCGCCAGGCAGGAACAAATCAGTGATCGGGTGTTAAAGAAAGCCCGGCATTCCAACGAATATGGGGCGCTGTCTGAGCCATTGGACTCGGCGGTGACTTCATTCGAAAAGAAAGAGCCGCCTTGCTGCGCAACCCGCCCGATGATCCCTTCACCGAGCTTGATCCGCACCGCCCGTAGCGTATCATCAAGCGGCACAACCGATGCAGCGAGTTCGAGTTCGCCATCGGCATTGATCAGCGCCACCGAGCCATTCTGGAATGCAACCTTTAGCCGTGTAATTGTTCGCGACAGGATGACTGCCAAGTCGAGCGTCGCACCAACATCCCGCCCTAGTTCAGCCAACAGTTGTTCTTTGGCAAGGAGCCGAGCACTACGATCCGCCAAGCGCACATTTTCCAACGCGAGGGCCGATTGACGCGCAATTGCCTCCAAGACCTGAATATTAGGCAACTCAAATGCCTGGGGATCGGTTGGCGCCGAGACATAGATAACACCCAAGAGACGGTCGCCGCGCCCGCGCAAGAGAACCAGCAGCGTGTCAGATGATGTAAAGACCGCGCGGAGAGCCTGCATAAGCTCTGTTGGCTCATACAACACACCCTGGTCAATCGGGATGAGAAAAGAATCGCTGACCAGAAAACGGGGGTGGAACAGCGTCTGGTAGAAATTCGGCGATACAGGGGTTGCTTGCAGCTTGGTTTGGAGGTCTGTGTCAATCCCGGCGCACGCAACCGCTTCGAGGACATCCGTATCGGGGTTCCGCAGGCGCACATAGACCCAGGGGCTACGCATAACCCGATGCACCGTTTCGGCTACTTCTCGGAAGAGCGCCTCCGGTGTGATATCCGAGCGAATCTGGGTTCCGAGCGCCAGTAAGTCGCCCAGCGGCAAGCTACGTCCGATAGCGGACACAGTTTGTGTTGGTCGTTTGTGCTTCGATGGCGAAGTCATAGTTATTCCAAGTGATACGTCAGGTATAGATTTGGAAGCAAGGACGCTTCGACGCGATAGAATGCAGATTGTAACGCACACCATTCGTCGAATACGATGCCATATGACGATCAAGCATTGCGACCAATACTGATCAACCCAAAAAGCTCGGTCTGTTCGACAACAATTTTGCGCTGCTTGAGTAATTCTAGCACGGCCCAGAAGGTAACAATCACCTCTTGGCGCGTAGTGGTCAGCGCAAGCAAATCGTTGAAGTCAAACCACCGGTAGGTTTCCAGACGCGATGTGACCTGATCAATCACATCGCCGACGGTGAGGCGGGGCTGCAATGACAACGCGGTCGCCTCATCCAGGGGTAACAACAACTGTATCCGGCGCTGGACAGCGGCAACCAATTCAGCCAGCGAATGATCGAGGCTGACTGGCTCTGCGGCGACGAGCGCCGGCAAAGCTGCTGTTCGCAGAAAGGTCCGGCGGCCTTCGTCTTGACAAGTCCGTAACCACGCAGCCGCTTGCTTGTAGCAACGATATTCGCGGAGTTGTTGAGCCAATAGCTCAGCATCATCGATTTCGGCAACGCCATCGTTCCGCTCTACGGACACAACCGGTCGGGGCAGCAACATGCGTGATTTGATCAAGATTAACCGCGCCGCTAGGGCGACAAAATCGGCAAGTTGCCGCGGGTCAGGCATTTCCAAAGCTCGCACATGCTCAAGATACTGATCGGTGACTCGAGCCAGGGCAATCGTTGTAATATCCAATTCAGCGCGCTCGACCAGGCGCAACAGCAAGTCTAGCGGTCCCTCGAAGCTGGGGAGTGTAATGGTATACATGCAGCGCGTTCTATTTTCATCTCTCCGACGAAGACTGTAGAAACGGCAAATCCTCGAAAAAACCTTTGTTGCAGCGTAATTAACGATGCCAAGAATTCTTAGCAAAACAGATTAGTTTTGTTCGTCAGCCCATTGTAAAATAGCCGCTCGACCCTGTGGCGCGACATCGTGGTAGTGACGTATGGTTGTGACGATTTCAGACGGACTACCCGCAGCCTGGGCCATTTGGGCGCCGCGCCAGGCGTGTTCGGCATATATTTGCACGGCGCGGAGAGGCCCGCGCCCGCTTATCGCCGCCATCCGATAAAGCGACGGAACGCACTTCAGGAGCGTGACCAGCAAATACCAGACTAATGGCATAGGCCGGCCATCATCATCAACTTTGCCACAATCGTGAAAGAGCGCTGCGCGCAAGAGCAATGGGTCATCGTAGCCTGCTGCACTCAGGGTATAATAGACATCAAGACAGTGCCGCTGATCATAGCGCGGCATAGCAGCAAACAAGCGCTGTTCGGCAGCGGTTAACACCTGAGCAACTAACGACTGATCGACCGGGCTGATCTCCGCACACAGCGCCGCACGCAACTGAGCGACGCGATAACGTAAAACCGACCAAGAAGAATGCATTGCAGCGCTCATCACATCTCATCGCTTATCTGGGAGCGGCTTGCGACGATAGCCGCACATTCCGCGTCAGTATGGCATCAAAAGGAGTTTTCGCCGAACTCCAACCTAATCCTTCGCCTTGCCTTATTGCGCAATTATACCAGTTCCCCGCAATATCGGGAATGGCGCAATCTGAATCCAAGGCGGAGCATCGTCGCCTTTATATTTTAGTTCCGCTCATCGCTTAGCTAAAGGTAAAAGGTTATGCTATAATGTTGCGAAGATGTGAGCAGCACAAGGAGTAAACAATGTCGCTCTACATCCCGGAGGGCACACCGCCTGCCATCCCCGCTGCTATGGCTCGTATCGAACGTCGCCTGTCACAACCAGGTCATGTTCGTGTGCGGGTTGGAAGCCGCGTTGAACCCGACGATGTTGTCGCACACACATATCTGTCTACGGCGCCCAAGATCATCAACGTTGCGCGCCTCTTAGTTATTCCACCCTCTCAACTTACACGCGCTATGCGGCGCGAAGTCGGCAACAAAGTCGCTCAGGGCGATGTCTTGGCCCGTGTTGGACGACTGGGCGGTCGCTCTTGCCAAGCGCCCATCAGTGGGGTTATTGCGGTCGTTGATACCGAGACGGGCTATGTAACCATCGCACCAGACCCGATGGAATATGAATTGAAGGCTTCCGTGCGCGGCATTGTTATGGATGTGCTGCCCCACGAAGGCGTTGTTATCGAGACTCCTGCCGCACAGGTCTACGGCGCCTTTGGCATAGGTGAAGAGAACAGCGGCGTATTACGCTTGCTCGTGACTGACCCGCATGAGATGATCACCGCCGAAGCCATCGATCCGCGGAGTGCATATGCAATCTTAATCGGCGGGGCGGGTATTACTGCTGCTGCATTACGCCGTGCGGTGCAAGAGAAGGTGCGCGGGGTCATTGTCGGCGGTATCGAAGAACATGAATTGCGGACTTTCCTCGGATGGCATACGATGAGCGATTGGCAAATAGGTCTGGGGAGCTGGCGGATGCCACACCCGCAGCACGTCACCGATCCAGGGATCACCATCCTCATCACCGAAGGATTTGGCCTACGACCCATGTCACAGCCATTATTCGACTTGTTGAGCGAGAAGGATCGTCATGAGGCGCTGATCGAAGGCTTAACCCAATTGCGCCGTCCGCTGCGGCGTCCACGGGTTGTCATTCCGCTTGCCCGAAGCACAGGTGTGCAAGTTGAACCGCCACGGCCGCAACTGCGTCCTGGCGCAACAGTGCGTCTCCTGGACAACGCCCATCTTGGCCAAGTTGCACGGGTTCGTGCAATTTCAACCTTCCCGCGCCGAATTGGCGCTGGTGCGCATGCTGCCGCAGTCGAGGTTGTACAGGAGAACATACCGCCGTTCTGGGCGCCACGAACCGCAGTCGAAGCGCTCGATTAGATCTATCGCTATATACCGGATATATCACAGACGTATGACGCAGTTTTCAGAAACAATCGTTCAGCCAGTTACCGCCAATACGAGTAATACTGCTCGAGTGCTCGTCGTCGATGATGAACAGTACATGTGTGAGATTTGCGCCCGAACGTTGCGAGCTGCGTCATATGACGTTATAGCAACAACCGATGCGAAAATCGCTCTTCATGAACTGCGTCATAGTCAACCCTTCGATTTACTTCTCGTTGACATTAAGATGCCAACGATGAGCGGGCTAGATCTGGCCCGCACTGCACGCGAAGGCGATCCGGCAATTGCTATTATTATTATGACCGGACACGCCTCGATTGAAAACCTGCACCAGGCAGTCCAGCGTGGTATTGCCGACTTCATTACCAAGCCCTTCGAACTCGAACAACTGCAATTGGCAGTCGAACAGGCGCTCCACAAGCGCCGCCTATTGCAAGATAGCCTACGACTGCAATCCGTCGAGCAACTGCTTGCGAGCAGTAATGCCATCAATGCAACGCTCCATCGCGCCGAACTTTGCCAAATCATCCTGCAGACGGCCCTCAAGCAGACCGCCTGTCAAGTTGGATTCTTGTTGCTAGGCGATGATCAGCATAATTTTTGCGAAACGCTCTCGGCGCCAGCGAAATGGCAATTGCTCGACGCAGGCTATACCGTTGCTCGGCAAGTCCGACAAAGCGGAACGCCGCTCAATGCCTATAGTAGTGAGGAAGTATTGTGCAGTGATGGAGCGCAACACATCTCACGAATTCTGGCCGTCCCACTTCGAGCGCAGGGGAACATCGTCGGCGTATTGCTCTTGGGCGACGACCGTCCCGACGCTTTGCGGCCTGGCATGCAGGAAATCGCGACTATTCTAGCGAACCACGCCGGCACAGCCTTACGCAATGCCCATCTCTACGGAGAATTACAGGAAGCGTATCAACGTCTCCAGGAGCTCGACCGACTCAAAAGCGAGTTTATCGCCATCGCTTCGCACGAACTGCGCACGCCTCTCTCGATTGTATTAGGCTACGCGACCATGGTGCGCGATCAGAGTTCCGGCAACCAACGCGAGTATGCAGAGCGGGTGGTAA
>JAKSDJ010000197.1 GCA_022360155.1 Chloroflexales bacterium
ATCGTCTGGCTGGCGATCCTCGTTTTCCCGAAAGCCTGATCCTCTTCGCTCCCCGCGGCTATGGCAAGACTAGCCACCGTATGGAAGTCGCCCGTATGGCGCAAAACCGTCCTATGGCCCCGGCGTTGGTGATCAATTTTACTGAGTTCGATGTTTTGTTGACCTATCAGCCGCCGGTGTCGAGTGAGCACTATTTGGGGATTATTCGCCGCAAGGCCCTAGAGGCTTTGGTTGCTCGCCTCTATGCTGATCCCCGGCGGCGTGCAGCGTTACAGGCAGACAAACATTCTGCGGCGCGATTCTGTGCCATGCAACAACTCTATGCTGTGCCAGTGTCGGTGATTCAACCTCCCGCAGTGACCGCGCAGTGGGTGGATTATTATACGCACAGCCGGTTGGGGTTCCACGAATGGCTCCGTGAGCTTTCGGCGTTGGCGCGGTGTGCTGATTTCGCCAGCGTCTATGTCTTGCTCGACGGTATCGATGAGTGGGCCGAGACCCAGGAGAACCCGCGCATAGCGATTGACCTCTTGAAGCCGCTGATCAGCGCCCCTGGCATTTTGCAAGAGTGCGGTTTTGCGTTTAAGTTTTTTTTACCCCAGATGCTCGAAGAGCTTTTGTATCGGTTTGATGTTGGTCGTCTCGACCGTATTCCGGTGTATCACCTGACCTGGAGCGATCTCCAGCTCCAAGCGATGTTGTCCCAGCGGTTGACGAGTTTCAGCCTGATCGATGACACCAGTCCGTTAGGGTATGTTAATAGTTTTACCGATCTAGGCAATGGAACTTTCAACGCCGACGAGTTGTTGGTTCAAGCCGCTCTTTCTTCGCCGCGCCGCTTGCTTTACCTGGCGCGCCAGGTGATCGAGACGCATTGCCAGATAGCCATGAGCACCGATGCGCCGATCAGTGAATCGACCATCCATACCGTGCTAGAGCAGATGGAAGCTACAGGATTGCAGAGCTACATCAATGCGATATCGCTTGCTGCTGCTACTGTCCCGTCGCCATCAGTCGTATCGCCGCTTTTCTTTGATGAACGCGGTGACATCTGGCTCGGCGACCGACGCATTCGTCAGGGGTTGCCGCGCTTATTACACCGCTGTTTAAGTTATCTCTGGCGGCATCGACATCGTACTATCACATACGAGGAGTTGCAGGAGGAGCTGTATCGTGATGATCCGCCAGATCGGATACGCGGTGATCCGCGCAGTAGTTGTGATAAGATTGTTCGCCGTCTGCGCAGTGTGTTAGAAGATGGACAAATGGGGTCGCATACCTACATCGATGTGCAACCCGGGGTTGGCTATGTATTGCGTAACACACGTTAGGATGCGGAGAGGTGTTGAGGTGTCTAAAGTGTCCATAATATGTCCGCGAAATATCATAGAAAAAGAAGCGGGAGACTCGCCCAAAGAAACGTTTATAGTTACCATAAGGCATCAGATAATCTCGTTGCCGCGAGTAGATTAGGACTTTCTTTGTTGTGGTCGGTATGGACTCACAGTTTGCTGGCTCTCAGCCAGATACACAACCCTCAAGCAAGGCGCGTGGCGGTCAGGTTGCGCGTACAGGCGTGATTACAGGGTTGCAAGCGAATATTCGCCAACTCGATGAAGGGCATTCCTTGGCAAAGCTTATTGTCAACTTGTATGGTATCACCGGCATTGGCAAAACCCAGCTCATTGACCAGTTTTGGAATCAGCTCAAGCAGGAATACACAAGCGTCTTCGTGTCATTTGGGCGCGAAGACGCCCTTGATGAAGCAGGACAAATCGCTCCCTGGAGCACACTGATCGACCTATTGCGTACGCATATCCCGGCGCTCAAGAATCTGCCATCGGATATCACCTTTACCAGTGGTGAAACACGCTCATCGGCAACCCTCAATGTGAATTTCACCGCTACGCGCCTTGACCAAACCACAAAATCACCCCTGCTCTTGATCTTCGATTCATTGGATGGTTTGCCCTATTGGCGTTGGGTCCAGGAGCACATTATCAAGCCGCTGATCATACAACAGCAGGCACTGGTAATCTGCACTAGCCAGGCGCCGATCTTCTGGCATTTTTGGGAACTCAGAGAAAACTGTGATCCGCAGGAAGTTCCGGCTTTCTCATTCGAGGAGACGCGCCAATTTCTCCGCCTGTTCGGCCAGGAAATTCTGGTTCAAATGGTTTACGATCTCACGCTTGGCTACCCGCTGGGCCTCCATCAAGCTGTGCAGCTGATCGCACAGGGCGGTGATTACAAAGCACGCTCGGCACAACGCCCGTTGGTTATGGAGCATCTCTCGCCGGCTGTACGCGAGGTGTTACGCTATACGGGGCTCCTGCGGCGGGTCGAGGTGCCAGTTATGTGTGAGATCTTGGCCTTGGCCCTGAGCCATTGGTCGGACATTCCCTCGCTCTTGGCCCAACAACGACTCTTTACGATCTTGAGCGAACTTCGTGCGCGTGGCTGCTTCGAGTCGTTGCGCAAAGACCAACCGCTGCGTTTTATCGCCGAAGTGCGTATGGCGACGGACGCAACCTTGCGTTCAACGGAACCGGAACTCTATGAACGCACATGCGCCTGGCTGGCGGCGCTCTATGCCCGGCGCGCCCAGGAACAACCGGTTACTGATCAGAGCGCTTTCAATGAGTGGCTCTATTTCTCGGCGGCGCGTTATGAGATTGCTCCTTCCCCAGCGGCTCTGTCTGCCTGGAATGAACAGATGCGCCAGGTGTTCGACCGTGCTCGGCTTGCTGGCCCTCAACTAGCAGTCGCGCTCTACCGTGATGTCGAGTTGGTGCAGCGTCTGAATGCAACAGACATGCTGCCTGCCCTCAGCCGGTTATTGGCGAGCCACCCCGAGACGGGTGCAATCATACCGGCGCTCTTGAGTCCGGCCGATGTTCGGCCCTATCTGCATGATTATCGGCGAGCCATGTTGCTCCAATTAAGCGAACGCCTTCCGCTCCACAAACTTCCAGCCAGAATTGGTGATCGCTTTACAGATGTTCTGCAGTGCATTGCTGATATTGACGACGAGTTTAATGTAAGTACGTTGTTGCAGAAGCTTGGTGAGACCCAGCCTGGCCCGGTCAATGAGGCCATGGTCCTACTCAATAGTTGGAGCTTCCTGGTCTATGACCGCGCACGGCGCACGTTTCGACTACAACCACTGATCCAACATCTCTTGAGTGATGCAACGCGGCTTATCAATGAACCAGTACGATCTTCCACCGATCAGCCGCGATCCTATCCTGCATCTTTTTGAATTGGACAAGAACTACGTATGATACCACTTATACGACCGCATTTCTACGTTGGTCGCCAGTCTCAAAAAGAGACTTTGCTCTTTTGGTCTCGCGAGATTGCGGCTGAGAAGCGCTGCCGTGTACTCGTGATCGAAGCAGCCGGCGGTTTGGGCAAGACGCGCCTACTCGAAGACTATCCGCTGATTGTTCAGGCCAGCTGCCCTGAACTGCGGATTGCGCGTATTATCGACTTGTATGATTTTGCCAACCGCAGCCCTGATGCCATTGAACAGCGCTTGATTGCCGGCCTACAGCAGAGCCAGGATGACCAATGGTACGGTCTTGATCCAGACGAGTTCACGACCTTTTTTCAGGCTTACCTTCAGGCATATACTGCCTATGTGCAAGCGCGCACCGCCGCCAACGACGCTGAACTCCAGCGTCTCCGCGCCGAATTGCGCAACCAGTTTGTCAGCAGTTGGAACCAGTTGGCAGCGCGTCATCCTTTGGTGATGCGCTTCGATACGATCGAAACGCTGTTTAGCCAACCGGCCCCGGACGAAGCGCTGGTCAGCGTTACCGCCACGCTCACGGGCGCGGGGCAGGTGCTCGACTGGATGCGCCAGGTGTTGCCGCGGCTCCAACATACACTGGTGTTGTTGAGTGGACGACCGCTAAACTTGCCCGCCAATCCTGTCATTGATCAGTTGCGCCAACTCGACTTGATTGGTGACACTATGGCCCTGGGGCCGTTTGATAGCTCCGAGGAAACCGATGAGTATTTGCAGGCATACACTATCAATCTGCCCAAGGACGAGGTTCAGAAGATTCGGCAAATTACCGAAGGCCGCCCGTTATTGCTGACCTGTTATGCCGAAATCAATCGACCGGCCTGGGCTATTCCGCCGAGCCTGCCTATTTCGACAACAATCGTCGATCGCTCCAGCTTAGAGAACCAGATCATCGATACAATCCTGAATCCGATAGATTGCCCTAGCCTCGCCGAGCGTACGCTGGTCTACTGTCTCTTCTTTCTGTCCTATGCTCGGCGCGGGTTGCGTCGGCAAGATCTGCGCGAGCTGTTCCAGCGTCTGGGCTTTACCGAGTATGATGATGCGGTTATTGCCAATTTGGAGGCGCTTGTGCTGGTGAAGAAGGCGCTCAGTTGGTGGAGCCCTACTGCCGTAACTTCTTTGGAGGTCGGACAGCAACAGGCCGATGATATGCTGCTCTTTCTGCACGACGAAATCTACCAGCTGATCGATGAGAGCGCTATGCCCAGTGCGCTAGGCTTGCGCGAGCCAACCCTCGATTATCTCTGTATGTTGAGCCAGCAACAGGTGCAACAATCGCAGGGCCGCGCCGAGTTATTCCGGGCGATGTCCGACCATGTGTATTACGAGTTGACGCGCAATATCGTTGGGGGCGGCTACCGCGCCTACACGATCTATGTCGACTGGCTGCTGCGCGAACGTGAGGTCGAAGCGGCGATCATTCTCTCCGATGTGTTTTGGAGTACGCTCACGAGCATGGTGTCACGTGGTAAACGTCAGGTTCAGCCCTATCGCAACGCGCTCGCCCAATCGGAGCTCACCTATGCCGAGATCTTGCGCGATGAGCAGGTGCGACAGGTCAAATTCTTGCGCGCACGGGACCAGAATGTCGCTGCCGCCGAACTAGCCGAACAGCTCTATCAAAAGTTTGTCCACAATG
>JAKSDJ010000782.1 GCA_022360155.1 Chloroflexales bacterium
CCCGAATTCGATGAGTTGGCACGGACAGCCGGAACGACCCTGAATGAGGAAGAGCGTGTGGCGGCCTACAAAGAGATCCAGCGTGTCTTGATCGAGCGTGGACCGGTTATCATTCCTTATTTCTTCGCCCAGCTTGGCGCGATCAAGAAGGAGTACGCCGGTTTTACGATGAAAGCATTTCCTGGGCGCAGCGACCTGGCGACAATCCAACGCAGCGCATAAGTGCAGGTTCGCTGGCGCTCATCACATAGTATGAAGGTTTATGTATGGCGGTCGATGGCGGTGACGAGAGAACCCCGCTTGCCTATCCAATATCCACCCAAACCGTCCGGCGATCCACACCGCGCTGGCTGCGCATCCTGGCATCATTGTACGCCCAGCCAGCATCGGCGCTTGGAACAACCGTGGTGCTCTTCTTTGCAGTCCTGGCGCTATTCGGACCGTTGATCGCTCCTTACGCCGCCACCGACATAATACCCGGCGCAGCGCGCCAGGCGCCCTCGCCCGAGTATTGGTTTGGAACCGACCGCTTAGGCCGTGATGTGTTTAGCCGGGTTGTGCTGGGGTCGCGCGACATCATTGGTCTGTCTGGATTGGGCACCTTGATTGCCGTGATGATCGGCACACTATTTGGTCTGGTGAGCGGGTATCGCGGCGGTCTCTTCGATGAGATCCTATTCCGTATTTTCGACAGTTTATTGGCAATGCCGGCTTTGCTGCTGGCGCTGCTGCTGCTTGGCACAGTCGGACCATCACGAAATAGCATCCTGATTGTTATTGCCATTGTGTATACACCTATCGTTGCACGTGTTGTGCGTAGCGTGGTGTTAGGTGTAAAACAGAAAGGTTTCGTCGAAGCAGCCCGTGTTCAGGGCGAGTCGACGCCGTATATCTTGTTCCGCGAGATCCTGCCTTCTGTCCTGCCTGCTCTGGCAGTCGAAGCAGCCTTGCGCTTCTCGTATGCCATCTTTCTTGTTGCATCGCTTGGTTTCTTAGGGGTCGGCGTTCAGCCCCCCAATCCTGACTGGGGCCTGATGGTCGATGAAGCGCGGACCTTTGTCTCCTTGACGCCCTGGGCGCTCTATTTTCCGGCGGCGGCAATCTCATTGCTTGTCATTGGGGTCAATCTTATGGCCGACGGGTTGAAACGCGCTCTCCAGACTGCGGGCCGAGAATAAGGTACTGTTGGGCTGCGATTGAAAGCAAGGTTCAAATCGAACCAATTCCTGCTTAATGCTTCCCGAAGATGTATGAGGCGGGAGGGCGAGGAGGCGCGTCTTCAGCGCAGCACATTATACCAGACCGAAAAGTGTCTGCGAATTCTGGCTTAGATTATGCAATTCGAGACCTTGGTTGTACAGTAATCCTGGAAGGGTGCAACTCGGAGGAAATACCGTTGACAGACTCTGCTCCACTGCTCCAGATCGAGAATTTGACCATTTCGTATCGACAGGGCCGGCGCTGGCTCGATGCAGTACGCGATTTTACTCTCCAGATCGAGCCGGGCCAGACATTTGGCCTGGTTGGCGAGAGCGGTTCGGGGAAATCGACTCTGGCGTTGGCAATCATGCGCTATTTGAGCGATAATGGCGCTATCCGCCAAGGGCGTATTGCGCTGAACGATCAAGACTTGGCCATGTTCGACGCCGATGCGATGCGCTCGCTATGGAGCACACAAATAAAGCTGGTACCCCAAAATCCCTTGACGGCGCTCAATCCTTCGCTACGCGTGGGCGAGCAACTCGCCGAGGCGCTGGACCCCAAACTGCCCAATGGCTTGATCCAAGAACGCGTGTTGGAATTGCTGGATATGGTCCACATTGCCGACCCCTCGCGCGTGGTCCAGAGCTACCCGCACCAACTCAGCGGCGGAATGCAGCAGCGCGTAATGATTGCGATGGCCTTAAGCGCCGAACCTACGCTGCTCATTCTGGATGAGCCAACGACCAACCTCGATGTTACAACTGAAGCGGCGATCCTCGACCTATTCCGCGAGCTAATCGCCGCCCGCAATACGGCGGTGCTCTTCGTTTCGCACAACCTGGGCGTGGTCGGGCGGCTCTGCGACCGGGTGGCTGTACTCTATGCCGGTGAACTGATCGAAGACGCGGCAGTCGGTGATCTCTATCGGCAACCACTGCATCCCTACACTCGCGGACTCCTCGATAGTGTGCCGCGAATTGGCGAGAGCAAACACCGCACGCTGCTGCAGCCTATCCCTGGTCATATTCCGCAGCTAGACGACTTGCCGCCAGGCTGCGTCTTTGCACCGCGTTGTCCCCTTGCAATCGATCGCTGTGTTGCAGAACGCCCGACTACAGACATTCCGATCGAGGGCCGGCGCGTACGTTGTCATCGCTGGCCCGAGATCCTGGCGGGAACCATCAGCGCACAGCAAGAACTGGCTGTTGCCCTCAGCACGAATGGCAACGGCAATGGCAAGGTGCATCTGGCCACAGCACCGACCGATGCTGCTGCTGAGGCCATCAATGCTGTCATTCTAGAATTGAATGGGGTCGAAAAACGCTTCACTGTGAGCCGTTCGCTGCCCGAAATTCTGACTGGCCAGAAGCCGCGTGAAGTTCGTGCCGTTGATGGCGTTGACCTGAAGGTTGCGCAGGGCCAAACGCTTGGCTTGGTTGGCGAGAGCGGCAGCGGCAAAACAACGCTGGCCCGCTGTGTGATTGGCCTGATCGAGCGTAGCGGCGGCGAAATTTGCTTGCTCGATATTCCGCTGGCCCGCGATCTCTCTGGGCGCGACCAAACGATGCTACGTAATTTGCAGATGGTTTTTCAAAATCCCGACGATGCGCTCAATCCGTATATGACGGTTGGCGAAACGCTGCGTCGACCGTTGGTGCAGCTCGCCGGATACGCCAGAGCCGAGGCCGACGATGGAGTGCGTCGCCTGTTAGAGGCGGTGAAACTCAGCCCCAGCTATGCCGAACGCCTACCCAGCCAACTTAGCGGCGGCGAAAAACAACGGGTCGCGATTGCGCGGGCGTTTGCAGCCCAGCCTGAGCTGCTGCTTTTCGACGAGTCGGTCTCTGCGCTAGATGTTTCGGTACAGGCTTCGATCCTGAACCTGCTCAATGAGTTGCAGCGCGACAACCAGAACGCCTATCTGTTCATCTCGCACGACCTGGCCGTGGTGAGCTATCTCGCCGACGAGATCGCAGTGATTTATCTGGGCCATCTGATGGAGGTGGGACGCACCCAAGATATTTTGGATCCGCCTTATCACCCGTATACCGAAGCGCTGCTGTCGGCTATCCCCATGCTCGATCTCGATGTCCAACAGGAACACATCCGCTTAGATGGCGATATTCCCAGTCCAAGCAATATCCCGACCGGGTGCCGGTTTCATACCCGTTGTCCGCGTTTCCTTGGCGATATCTGCGTCAACCAGGAACCACCCTGGCAAGAAGACGAGAACGGGCACCGGATTTATTGCCATATTCCGCTGGATGAGTTACGCGCAGCTCAAAAGCACGTGTTTAGTTTGCAGGAAGATTGAGAGTTTGGCGTTATGCTCAGATATATTCTACGGCGGCTAGGCTTTCTGGTTCTGACCGTGATCTTGACGTCGCTAATGATTTTCGTTGTTACCCAGTTATTGCCAGGTGATGTGGCACGGGTCATTTTGGGGCGGGAAGCAGGCGAGGCTGCGCTGCAAAACCTGCGCGAAGAATTGGGATTGGACCGGCCGCTGCCCGTGCAATATCTGACCTGGCTCGGGAATTTCATCATCGGTGATTGGGGCAACTCCTACAGCACTGGCGTGCCAATCCGCGATCTGGTGATGGAGCGGCTGGGGAATTCGTTACGGCTGGCCGGGTTAACGATGCTGATTGCCGTTCCCCTTGCTGTAATGCTTGGCGTGATCGCTGGCCTGAACGAGAACAAAACGATCGATAACCTGATTAGCATCGTCTCGCTTTCGGTTGTGGGGCTGCCCGAGTTTGTCACTGGCCTTTTGCTGATACAGTTGCTGTCTTTTCGCTTCCAGATCTTCCCCGCCAACTCGTCGATCAGTCCTGATATGGGCTTCTTCGAGATGTTGCCAATGCTTGTGCTGCCGGCGTTGACGGCCACGCTGGTGTTGCTGGCCTATGTGGCGCGCCTGACCCGAGCCGGCGTGATCGAGGAGTTGAAGCAAGGCTATGTGCGTACCGCCGTGTTGAAAGGGCTGCCTCGCCAGATGGTGATCGTCAAACATGTGTTGCGCAACGCGCTACTGCCAACCATTACGGTGATAGCGATTAGCTTTGGCTGGTTGATTAGCGGTCTAATCGTGGTCGAGAACGTTTTCAATTATCCTGGCCTGGGACGTCTGATGACGTTCGCGATTGACCGGCGTGATTTGCCGTTGCTCCAGGCAATCACCTTAGTGGCAGTACTGGGTTTTGCCTTGGCCAATCTGATCGCAGATCTGCTCTATGCTTATCTCAACCCACGGATACGATTGACCTAGAACCAAGATCCTTCGCGTAGGCGCCGTTTGGTATGCTGCCATCGCCGCCTAGCGCATCTCAAACCTGCACGGATTGCGCTGACTTTCACATGCCGATATGGGCTCGCACAGATCTCATGCTATGGCGCAAAGTCATTGCTTCAACGGGGCGATGCATGGCGACCGCGTGGTCGCGGGTGGTGTTGGGCGACGTTGAAGCGTCGATATTATCAGCGCTGAACGTGCTCGAGTTAGGCAGCGCCGACGAATCATAAGAGAAGTCCGGCAAATCAAAAGCCGCTGGCAGCGTCATTGTAAAGGTCGAACCCTGGCCAGGCTGGCTCTCGACGGTAATATCGCCGCCCATCAATTGGCAGAAGTGGCGACTGATCGTGAGGCCCAGACCAACTCCGCCCTGTTTGTTATGGTTGGTATCATCAGCCTGAGTGAAAGGTTGAAAGAGCTTGCTCATATGGTCCGGCGTTATCCCAATACCCGTATCGATAACCTCAAAAACGATGTAACCAGCAGAGGGAGCGCTACACTCTTCAGACGTGTGCATCTGCCCTGGCATTATTCTGTGCTCATCATTCGCCATCTGGTATACCTGCAATGTGATCGTCCCATGTTCCGTAAACTTCGCCGCATTCGAGAGGAGATTAAAGAGCGCCTGCCGCACTCGGATCGGATCGGCGTGCAGCATGCCTTGCTGAACAGAGCAACGAACCTCCAAACGGTTGTGTCGTTGTTGCACCAGAGGTTGAACTATTGCCGCGATCTCATTAATCAACGGCGTAATGGGAAATGTTTCGAGCGAAAGTTGGATCTTGCCGGCTTCGATCTGCGAGAAGTCGAGAACATCGTTGATCAGCAGTAACAGATGTTGGCCAGCAGTTTTGATTCGCCCGATATCCGATAGCAGTTCTGCATCACCGCGCTGGGAGAGCTCGAGTTGCAACAGATCGCTATAGCCAAGCATCGTCGTTAGGGGCGTGCGCAGCTCGTGACTCATATGTGCCAGAAAACTGCTTTTTGCTTTGCTCGCTGTTTCGGCCTCTTCCTTTGCATGAAGCAGCTCTACCTCGGCCTGTTTCCGTGCCGTAATATCACGCAACACCATCAACTGGCCGTGGGGTCGACCTTTACCATCACAAACCGATGAAACTTGCATCTCGAATGATCGCGGTTGCGCCGCCACATGCATAACGAGCTCAACGTTAGGATGTAGATCGATCTGCAAAGCTTCGTACAGACTATGCGAGTTGGGTGCTGCTTCTTGTAGATTTTTACCAAGAAACTGCGCCGGTAAGCCGCCGAAAAGACTTGCTGCGACCGAGTTGAGATCCATTACGCGCTGCTGCCGGTCGAGGACAATCACCGCGTCACGCATATGCTCGATCAACATATCGCGAGCAGCAGGAACCAGGTCAAGCATCTGATAGCGAAAGAGCGCCCAGACACTAAGCAAGCCGGTCGTCGTAAACGCAAGCGGGGTAATGTCAAGGCCAGGGATTGGGATCAAGCGCATCAAGTAGACCGCATTACCGACCCAAGGCGCGATGGCTCCAATCAGCAGCGCGACCGACTGGCGGCGGAAAAGCGGCGGGCGACGGTAGAGCGCTCGGCCTAACAAAAACGCGCCAATCAGCAGCAGCGTATAGTTATAGGTGACGAAGAACCAGAACCAGGGGCCGTAGCGATAGACCAGACGCGCACCTGGCGCCTCCGATGCAGGTGTAATACTAC
>JAKSDJ010000532.1 GCA_022360155.1 Chloroflexales bacterium
ATGGCAGCACACACGAACGGGCGGTTGGAGGCGCCTGGCTGTCTCGTCGCCTCCTCAGCTGCGCGCCTCGTCTCGCGCGTGCCGCCGCGCGTGCGCCGCGCCGGACGGCATGCGCCACGAGCCGCTAGAATCGCTCCTGGCCCAACATGCGAGGGTCACGGGGGTGCAACGACCCGTGCGAGGTGGCGGGGCTGGCCCGCGGGTGCGGGGCGCGCAGCCCCGCGCAGGCGTTGGTGGCACGGATGTTGGGGATTCCACCAGTATCATGGACGGCGTTCCTGTATACAGAGTTGTAACATAACGGCCTGTCCAGGCGTCTGAATCGATGAACTGCTTGCACAGCCCGACGGTGCGATCCAAGAGGCATTGCCTCACGCCTACTTGAGGCTTTACCGGTTTCAGGCAGGCAGCATGGGCGTTGTCATCCACTTGGTATGATCCTCGACCCGTTCATGTAAACATGTTGGTGCGCTCATTCGTCTTGACTCAGAGATGATGGAATCAGCTTGATTGCATAGGAGTGCCGATGATTCGATGCATGCTGCTTGTCGTGGTGGGTGTGTCCAGCCTTCTCGGCGCGTGCGCCTTCCCAGGAACGCCGGAACCGTCCCCAGCGGCGGGAATCGCCGACCGCGTTGTGATCGGCTTCGGGGCGCCATCGGATCGACGCTCGATCTACGCGCCTCTGATTGATCAGTTCAACGCAGATAATCCAGACGTACAGGTCCAGTTTGTCGATCTCGACGCCGAGATCCCGAACAGGGCTGCGCAGCCGCCCGATTCGGGCGCAACGATTCGGCAGATCGTCAGCGTTGCAGATACCGCCGTGCTGCGCAGCATTCCCCCGACAACGCTCGCGCAGGGCTATCTGTATGACCTACAACCGTTGCTGGTCGCCTCCGCCGCGACCCACGACGATTTCTTCCCCGGCGCCTTCGCTGGCGTTACCTGGAACGGCGGTGTTTTCATGCTCCCGCGTGTGCTCCGCATCGGCCTGCTGTCCTATAACCAGGATCTCTGGGCGCTGCGCGGTTTGCCTGCCCCAGCCCCGGATTGGACTATGGCCGACCTCTTGCGGGCCGCCGAGCGGATCGCCACGCCGCAGGGCGATGCGATTGCCGTCTATGGCTTTGCCGGGCACTATAACGGCCTGGAGGTATTGGCCGCAGAGCTGGCCGCAGCCGGGCTGAATATCTTTACTACGCCGCTTGCCGACCTACGCCTCGATGACCCTCGTGTCGTGACCGCACTGGAGCGGATGAGCCAGTTGGCGCAGTCGGGTGCGCTCTATCTACCGGCGCGCGATAACGCTGCCAGTGTGAGCGCCGACTCGGTCGCGGAACTTGTGCGGACGGGCAGAATGGGGATCTGGCTGACGGACCAGGTGGCGTTTGAGCAGGCGCCGGATTTTGCCATCGGCACGTTGCCTTTTCCGTCGCCGGCGCTCCCTTTTCATGCGGGGATTGCCCAGGGCTATGTAATCAGCAGCGGGACGCGCCACCCGGAGGCGGCCTGGCGCTGGCTCACCTTCCTGAGCCAACACGAGACCATCGAGCATCTGAGCATCCCACAGGAAGCGCCCGCGCGGTTGACTGTGGCGGACCGCAGCGGATATTGGCAGCAACTGGGCGAGCAACAGGCGGCGGCACGGGCCGCGCTGGCTCAATCCTTCCCGCCGCCGTTCTTGCCGGAGAATTTTACGACAACGCCGAGCCTGGATGCGCTCTTCCACACAGCGCTGGCGACGGCGGCCAGCGGCGAACAATCAGCCGGTGCGGCGTTACGCGAGGCGCAAGCCGCCCTGGATCAGGCGTTGCTGGCTGCGCAGCAGACCCCGCAGCCAACGCTCGAACCTGGCCCGATTGTCGTCGCCCCGCCGCGTCCAAGCGACGCCCCGGCGGGCGCAACGGTGATCTCCTTTATTGCTGGCTATGACCCAGCGAATCAGGTTCGCCAACTGGCCCAGACCTTCAACCAGCAGCAATCGGAGGTTTTCGTCACCATCCAAGATGCGGTCATCCGGCTCGTTGAGCCAGACAGTCTGGCCAGTTTCGCGGCCAAAGCAGACTGTTTCAACCGGGTGGAACTGCCCTATGCGCATGAATTGACGGGCACACTCGACGTGCAGCCGTTGCTCGACGCTGATGCCAGCCTGCCGCCCAATGACTATCCCGCCGCGTTGCTCGCACCCTTCCGCCGCGACGGTCAACTCCACGGGTTGCCCGCCGCTGTTAATCTGCGCGTTTTGTATGCCAATCAGACGTTATTTGCGCAGCAAGGGCTAGCCCCGCCGCAAGCGACCTGGACACCGAACGATCTGCTCCAGACGGCGCAACAACTGACCGCGCCGAACGAGCGCGATCCGCAGTATGGGTTTGCCTCTCCCAATAGACAGCTTAACGATCTGGCGTATGTGCTGGTCCAATCGGGAACAAGCATCACACAGGGCAGCGGTGCTGCGCTCATGCCGAACTACACCGATCCGCAAGTAGTTGCAGCGGTGCAGATTTTTCTCGCACTGTTGCAGGATGCCTCGCCCCATCGACAACTCCAGGGCTACACGAGCGGCCCGCAGCGCTATGCTGAGTTTATCCAGTTGATCAACACCGGGCGGGTTGGGATGTGGTTCTCGCATACGCTGTCGCCGACCGATAGCGGACAGCGTGCCTTTGAAACGGCTGTTGCGCCACTGCCCTTGGGGGAGCGGGCACTCACCGCCGCTGATTATTGGCAGACCGGAGGGCTGTACATTTCGCCACAGAGCCTGCACCCGGAGGCCTGCTGGACCTGGTTGAACTATCTGAACAGCATTACCAGCGGCCTAACGAGATCGTTCCCAGTGCGGCGCTCGGTCGCCGAGTCGGCGTCGTTTCTGGCAGAAGCACCGGTGGGCGCGGCGGCGGTCTATGCTGGCTACCGCGCGGCGCTAGACCGGGCCCCGATCCGCATCGATCCTGCCGATACGATGCTGTTGGACCGCTTCTGGTTCTACCGCGCGGTGGATCGGGCGTTGCAAGGCGGCGACCTGGAGGCGGAACTGGTTGCGGCGCAGACGATGACGAAGCAGCATCTGGCCTGTGTGCGCGGCGGCGGGAGCGCAGGAGCGTGCGCGCGCCAGGTCGACCCGACGTATCAGGGCTTTGCGGGGCCGTAACGCGAGTGAAGTAGTGATGGAGGGGCGCTTCGCGAAGCGCCCTGGGAGCAGAGGAGATGAGAAGCAAAGGGGTGTCAACGTGCCATCGTACCATCGTACCAATCGCGACTGTGGAGAGGGTAACCATCGATCACCACCTGTCGAGTGTTCAAACGTTCAAATCTGTCCCACGAAAGGATTCAACATATGACGCTGCTCACTTTTGACCAGCTGACGTTTCGCTACCCCCGCACGCGCCGCCCTGTGCTGCACGATCTGTCCTGGGAGGCGCCGCCGGGACGGACCGTGCTCCTCGGTCCCAACGGCGCGGGCAAGTCGACCCTGCTGGCGCTGGGCGCCGATGCGCTGCGCCCCACTGCAGGCCAGATCCGCTATCGCGCCCTGAATCCAGCGCGTCGTGCCGACCGGGCCGCCTACCGACGCGCCGTGGGCTGGATGCCGCAACACATCCGCGCCGTGCCGGGCCTGACCGCCCAAGAGCAGGTCGCCTACGCCGCCTGGCTCAAGGGGTTGCGCCAGCGCCAGGCCTGGACTGCGGCGGCGCAGGCCTTGGACTGGGTGAGCTTGACCGACGTGATGAACCGGAAGACCAGCGCCCTCTCCGGCGGCCAACTGCGCCGGGTCGGGCTCGCCCAGGTCTTGGTTCACGCCGCCGAGGTGCTGTTGCTCGACGAACCGACCGTCGGGCTCGATCCGGCGCAACGCGCGCGCTTTCGCGACCTGTTGGCCGCGCTGCCCAGCGATCAGCCGGTCGTCGTCTCGACGCACCAGGTGGACGATTTGAGCACGCTGTTTGATACCGTGGTGGTGATGGATCAAGGCCTGATCACGTTTCGGGGCAGTGTCGCGGCGTTTCTGGATCTGGCCGCCGCCGCACCGGACGAGCGCCGCGCCGAAGCCGCCTATGCCCAGCTGGTGACGGAGGAGCGCTAATGTTGTTCCGCACTCTTCTGCGTCTCAGCCCAGCGGTGTGGCTCAGCCCCCTGCTAATCTGCCTGGGAGTCTTGTTCGCGATTGATCTTGGGCCGGCCGTGCTCGACCCCTATCCGCTCCAAGTTACGGCGGTCGGGGCAGCCGCACTCTTCATGGTCGCACCGTTGTGCGCTGCCTGCGCAGCATGGGAAGCGGGTCGCTGGCGCCGCGCGGGATGGCTGACGTTGCCCCACGTGCGCGCGCCGCTCGCCCGCGCCGTAACTGTCCTCGCGCCGACCCTCCTGGTGGGTGTGATCGTTTGCGGCCTGGCGCTTGGTGTGATGATGGGTCGTGCCGGAATCGTTCTGCTGCCGGATCTGCGGGTCTTGGCGATGGCCTGCGTCGGGCTGCTCGCCTATACCCTGTTGGGCTTCGCAATCGGGGTGCATGTGCCGCCGGTGATTGCGACGCCGACCATTTTCCTCGGCATCCTGCTCTGGATGGGCCTGCCACGCACGACCGAGCCGGGGTGGCTGCGGCATCTGACCGGCGTGTGGCCCCTGTGTTGCAGGATCAATGCCGATTTGGCGCCGCAGGCGCTAGTCGGCGCTATGCTGGTTGCGTGTGGCGTGCTCGCTGCCGCGGTGGCATTGCTGCTGACGCCGGGGCGGATCGTCCGCTGGCTCGGCGCCGCGGCGCCGCTGCTTGCGGGGCTTGCCGTTGGGAGTGTATTGGTGCGCGACCTGGGCGTCTATCCGGACGTTGGGCGTGATCCGGCGCTGCTGGTCTGTTCGCAAACCCAGCCACGGGTATGCGTTTGGCCGGAACAACAACCGCGGCTGGACGAAGTGACTGCACTGCTCACCGGCGCGGCCCAGCGCTGGCGCGACTTGGGGGTTGCGGTGCCGGACACCGTGGGCGAAGCGCCCTACCAGGACTCCTCCGCTGTGCGTAGCTTTGGCTTCAGCATGACAGCCAGCCCTGCAATCATCCTCAACGCCCTGGCGTATAGTCTGTTGCCGCCCTTCCCGTCCTGCGGCGGTGATGC
The DNA here is from genome assembly GCA_022360155.1 of Chloroflexales bacterium. GTDB lineage: Bacteria > Chloroflexota > Chloroflexia > Chloroflexales > Chloroflexaceae > JAKSDJ01. The sequence continues at coordinate 5,115 of JAKSDJ010000532.1, forward strand.
GCCCTACCTGGGCTTCGAGGCGGAGTCGTGGGTGCTGGCCTGGCTGGTGCTGCAGGCCGGAGCGACCCCCGAGCAGGTCGCCGGCATGTACCCGCCCGAGACCTTGCCGATTGTCGCCCAGGTGCGGGCGGGGTCAGCGGCGCAACAGGCGGCCTGGTACGCGCACAACCGGCACGCACTCGGCGCCTGTGGCGTCGCGCCTCAAGCGGCATTGCAGCCATGACGCTCTGGTTCAGGGTGCGGCGGGGGCGCGTGTGCAGCGTGGTCATCGTGCTCCTCGCCCCCGCCCTGTATGCTGTTGGCGAGACCGCTGTGGTTATCCCGAGTGTGTTCGGCACACCGCCCGCCCGCCTGCCGCTGGCGTTGATCGTACCGCTGGCGGTCGCAATCACGGTCGCCTATGGCTTCACAACCGGCGATCCGCTGCTGGAAGAGATGGCCGGTCGCCGCCTGCGCGGCTGGGATGCAGCCTACGTGCTCGGCGCGGCGTTGGGCGCGGCAGCGGTCTGCATCCTAACCGCCAGCTGGGCGGAGAGCGAATGGGCGCTGGGCGCCGGGCGCAACGCCCTGAGCTATCTGGGCCTGGTGCTCCTGGGGCGGCGCGTGCTCGGGGCGCACGCCGCAGCGATGCTGCCGCTGGGCGCGCTGCTCGGCGGCGCGCTGCTCGGGGCGGCGCCCGACGGGCAGCCGCCCTGGTGGGCCTGGCTGCTGGTGCGCGCACCCGATGCTGGTGAGGCGCAGCGCTGGATCGTCTCATGGATCATAGCGGGGACAACGCTGTTACTCGGCGTGCTAACGCTCTTCCGGCGCAATCCACGCGCCATTGCCGATCGCTAGCCGCCCAGTGCATGTGACCCAATCGATACTGCTTCATTGATGAAAGGAACCTGCCCTATGCAAC
>JAKSDJ010000212.1 GCA_022360155.1 Chloroflexales bacterium
CGGGGAAGCTTCGCCTCCCCGATCTCCATCACCGCGTAAGTCCTGTTAATGGGACTGCGCTGTACCAGTTGCTATGCCTCTGGATGAGACCTGATTTGCCTCCGGCAGGGTGGAAGGATATCGTTTTCCTATGACTTGCGCGGTTTCGCCGCGCAAGTCATAGGAAAAAACAGCTTGTATTGTGCTGCCGCAGGCTAACCTCATCCTGAACGATTCCGCAGCGCGCTCAGAAGCGACTGTGTAAGTTCTGAACATTAGAACCTTATAACCAAAACCAACGCAACCTTATCGTTGGGACTTGCTACGTAGGCGCGGCTGCAAGCCGCGCTGGCCGTTTCTTACGTTGAGAGTCTTGACTTATGAAGTGAGCTCACCTATAACTGTAAAACACCTGCGAAGGCTCTCTGTATTGAGAGTCGACAGTTAAGGCAATACGCTGGCGGACATGTTAGAATACTGTCTGCGAATGATGTCTCTGTAAGGAGAAAACCCGGACCATGACTGCCCTTATATTTGCCCGCCTCGCCCGCGAGTTGGAACTGCGCGAACCACAGGTTGAACGTACGGTCGCGCTGCTCGATGAAGGCAATACGATCCCGTTTATTACTCGCTATCGCAAGGAGGCCACCGAGGGCCTAGACGAAGAACAGATCCGCACACTGGCCGAGCGATTGGGCTATCTGCGCAACCTCGAGGCGCGCCGGGCTGAGGTGCGCGCCGCGCTCGAAGAAGGCGACCACCTGACACCGCAACTCGACGCCGCTCTAGCTGCTGCCGAAACGCTCCAGGCCATCGAGGATATCTATCTGCCATTCCGCCCCAAACGCCGCACGCGCGCTCAGGTCGCCCGCGAGTTGGGGCTTCAACCTCTTGCCGACACTCTCTTGGCCCAGCAAGTCGCCGAGTCTCGTGAGCAACTAGCGGCACCTTTTCTGGGCGAGAACGTCCCCGATGTCGAAGCAGCTTTTGCGGGCGCGCGCGACATTGTCGCCGAAACCGTCGCCGAGACCGCCAGCGTGCGCCAGGCCGTGCGCGAGGCAACGCGGCGCACCGGCATGGTTCGGGCGATACATAAAGAAGGCGCTACAGATGAAAAGGGAACGTATCAGCAATACTACGACTTTAGCCAGCCGCTGACCGCGCTGCCGCCCCATCGCATTCTGGCCCTCAATCGGGGCGAGCGGGAAGGGGTGCTGAAAGTCGAGGTCGAATCCAACCAGGATGCGTTCATTAGCACACTGCAGCGTCGCTTTGCCAAGGATCAAGGCTGGATAGGCGATGAGGTGCGCTCCGCCGTGGCCGACGGCTATAAGCGGCTGCTGGCGCCGGCCATCGAGCGTGATCTGCGCAACGAGCTCACCGAACGGGCCGAGCAGCACGCGCTGACCGTCTTTGCCGCCAACCTGCGTGGCCTGCTGATCCAGCCGCCATTGCGGGGCAAGGTGATTATGGGTATTGACCCCGGCTATCGGACGGGATGCAAGGTCGCCGTGGTAGACGCCACAGGCAAGTACTTGGAAGGCAGCGTTATCTATCTGCATCAGCCCGAGCGAGCAAAGGCCGATGTGATGCGGCTCTGCCAGCGCTGGGGCGTGCAGATCGTCGCTATCGGCAATGGCGCCGCCAGCCGCGAGACCGAAGCCTTGGTGAGCGAGATCATCAAGGCGGCCCCGTTTCCGCTGCAGTATACGATTATCAGCGAAGCGGGCGCGTCGGTCTATTCGACGTCGACTGTGGCCCGCGAAGAGTTTCCTGCCCTCGATGCCACCGAGCGGGGGAATATTTCGATTGCGCGGCGCCTGCAAGATCCTCTGGCCGAGTTGGTCAAGATCGATCCTAAGGCGCTAGGCGTCGGTCTCTATCAGCACGATGTTGACCAGAAGCAGCTTGCAGCGCACTTGGGCGATGTGGTCGAGAGCGTCGTCAACTTCGTCGGCGTAGACCTGAATACCGCATCATCTTCGCTGCTGACCTATGTCGCCGGATTGAACGTCCGCGTTGCACGCGCGATCGTCACCTACCGCGATGAACATGGCCCTTTTCGCACCCGCAAGGAATTGCTCAAAATCAAGGGCTTAGGCCCAAAGGCATTCGAGCAGGCAGCGGGGTTCCTGCGCATCCCCGACTCGCTCGATCCGCTTGACTGCACCGCGATTCACCCTGAGAGTTATGCCGCTGCCCGTGCTTTGATTGAGATGTTCGGGAACGATACAGCCGGTTCGGTAGCTCTGCCGGCGGTGGCTGCGCGAGCGCGCGAGTCCATCGATGCCGGGCAAACGACCCTGGCGGAGTTGGCTGCACAACTTGGCGTGGGCGAGCCGACCTTGGCCGATATTCTGGAATATATGGCGCGACCTGGGCGCGATCCTCGCGATGCCCTCCCGCCGCTGATGCTGCGCGAGGACGTGCTCAAGTTGGAAGATCTGCAACCAGGTATGTGGCTGAAGGGCACTGTGCGCAATGTCGTGGACTTCGGCGCATTCGTGGATATTGGCGTGAAACAGGATGGCTTGGTCCACGTCTCGGAGATGGCTGATCGGTATGTCAAGAACCCGCTCGACATCGTGCAGGTTGGCGACAACGTGGATGTGCAGGTGCTCAGCGTCGACGCGGACCGCGGGCGGATCGGCCTGAGCATGCGAAAGGGATAGTTTGACAAGGTTTCAGGATAATCAACGTGGACTTACAACATTTGGGTCTTCTCCGTAGGCGCAACTTGCAGCCGCGCTGGCTTTCTATCGCAGAGAGCGGCTTGATGTGCGCCTGGCATCCGCACCTATAACGACATTACTATCCGAAAAGTATTGGGGCTAGGGTCACGTCAAAGCGGGAAGTGAACCGCCGATCGACTGCACGATTGTGTCCATAGATAGATATCTGCGGAGAATCTGCGCCCATTTGCGACACCAGCGTTCTATTGCAGGACGCCGACATATCTCTGCTATCAGCTCTTTTTTCGCCTTGTCAAATCATCCGTCTCGCGGTATGATGAAGAAGAACCTGTACGCAACGCTTTGAGCGAAGATGCGATGTGGTGATGAAACAAATGCACGCCGTTAATATCAATATTTCCCCGCCGGTCGTTCCTGTCCGCTAGGGCAGGACGGTGCATCCCTCCTCTTGGCCCGCTTCAGTGCGGCCTGTTTTGTTATCCGCCTATCCTGCCCTCTCGTTTGCTGAACCTGGTTTATGCATGTGAGCAAAGGATAGGAATCTTCATGAACTCGCATTTTTCTACCCGTGCCGACGCTCGGCGAGGGCTCTTGCTGATTGTGATCGCTGCAACGCTCTGGGGAACAATCGGCGTTTCGACCAAAGCGGTGTACGGCCTGGCCGATACTAACCCGCTATCGATTGGCTTCTTTCGCCTCGCTATTGCAACACCGGCGTTACTGCTGGCCTGCTGGGCAGCGCTGGGCCGCCGGATGTGGCGGCTTGAGCGGCGTGATTGGGGGCTTATCCTCATGATTGGCGCGGCGATGGCTCTGTATCAAGTCTGCTACTTTACCGCAATCGCGCATGTCGGCGTTGCGATTGCCGTACTCGTAGCCCTCTGCACCGCCCCAGTGATGGTCGCGCTGCTCTCATCCGCATTTTTGGGCGAGCGGCTGCGGCTGCCGGTGTTCCTCGCGCTGGGGTGTGCGCTGAGCGGTACGGTGCTACTCGTCGGCGTTGATCCAAGCGACGCCATACCAGCGCAGACGATGATCAGCGGTGTCGTCCTAGTGCTTGGCGCAGGCCTGTGCTATGCGACCGTGACGCTGTGTGGCCGGGCGCTGGCCGGGCGCTGCCACCCGCTTCAGCCGATCAGCATTGGATTCGGCATTGGCGCGGCGCTGCTGCTGACTTTTGCGCTTGCGAGCGGTTTGGTTGTCAGCTACCCGCCGCTTGGCTGGGTGCTGTTGCTGCACTTGGGGCTGTTACCGACTGCGCTGGCTTATCTGCTCTTCCTGAAAGGATTGCGCCAGACCACGGCGACTGTCGCCAGTATTGTCACCTTGCTCGAACCACTGATCTCAACACTGCTCGCCTGGGTCATCTTTGGCGAGCGGTTGGGTCCGCTGGGGCTGATGGGCGCTGTGCTGCTGTTGGGAGCGATTGGGATGCTCTACGTTGGCGGGATACGTCAAGTGCGAGCTAGAACCGCATAGGAAAGTAAAGAGAGAGCGTTGCACATTCAATGGCTCGAATGTGCAACGTCCTCGTGTTTTAATCTTGGGGAGCGTAAAGATGTCACTTCAAAAAATCACCGATCGCACGTTTTACCTGCCTGGCGCGAACAACCTGGGCGTGATCGCCACAGGTGATGGCGGTGCAATTGCGATAGATACCGGCATCGATAAGGATACCGGGCGTCAATTGCGCAAGGCCCTCGATGCGGCGGGGCTGACCCTGCGCGCAATCATCAATACCCATCACCACGCCGACCATATTGGCGGGAATGCCTATTTGTTGCGCAATACCCCCGGTGTGCAGATCTCCGCGCCGCCGCTCGAAGCAGGTCTGATCGAGCATCCCATTCTGGAGCCAATCTATTTGAATCTGGGAGCGAGGCCGATCTCCGCGCTACGCAACCGCTGGCTTATGGCCCAGGGCGCGCCGGTGCATCAGCTCATCGGCGATATCGATCACATTCAAAACGGCGTGTCGATGCATGTCGAGATTGCGGGTGTAAGTCTAGACTTGCTGCCATTGCCAGGCCACAGCCCGGCTCAGATCGGGATCGTCTGCGACGGGGTCTGTTTTGCGACCGACAGCTATTTTGGCACGGCAGTGCTGGTGAAACACAGCATCCCCTACGCCCACGATATCGCGGCGCAGCTTGCCAGCATCGAGCGGCTTGCTACCCGCGATGAGGCATGGTTCCTGCCGGGGCACGGCCAACTATCGCCGCGCAGCGAAATGAACGAACTGCTGGAAGCCAATCGTGCTGCGGTGCAACGTTCCAGCGATTTGGTGCTGCAAACCCTCACCGAGCCAGGCGATGTCGCCGCAATCACCGCGCGGGTGCTGCGGGCGCTTGGTCACGCGCTGCCAGGTATTCCCCAGTATGTCATCTTTGCGGGCGCCGTGATGGCCCACCTTAGCTATCTGGAGCAGCAAGGAGCGGCGCGGGTCGAACTGACAACAGAAGGGGTGCTCTGGCGGCGCTGAGGAATTGATCAGACGAGTCCTGCGTCTGTATGACAAGCAGCGTTGGAGATCGTCCGAAGTTTTGACAAGACCAGTCGGAAGCGTCGCTCACAACGCTCTCGCCCCACGACCAGACCCCTGACTGGCCTGGGGCGAGAGATTAACCTTTTTAGCGTCGCTCATCTCAAATAACAGAACTTACGCAGTCATCGGTCGGCAGGTTTAGGGGCGGACAGTACTCATGTTCAGGAGGAGATTTGCCGCATCCTGATGCGGCCGGTTTCCCCTCTCCCACACCCCTCCACGTGCGGGGAGTGTGGGAGAGGAGGTTAGGGGGAGAGAGGATACAAAGCATCTCAATGCTTCAAACCGCACCTTCGTCCACATGTTCTGTCCGCCCCTAAAGGTCGGCAGGGATGGTTGGAGCGCGGCAAGCCCTCCAACCATCCTTCCTTTTTCTCGCCGCAGCAGCGGCGGCGAGAAGGAGTTTTCGGGTAGCTTCGCCTCTCCGATCCCCGCCACTGCGTAAGTCCTGTCAAATAACCGATTTTTAGAAGAAATTGTTAACTAACGGTATATAAAAATGTAATATAATAAGCATATCCTCATTGATAAGTCGCAGAGAAACAATTCGCCTGATCGCTGAAAATTCGATACTTCATGGCCTATGATAAACAGTAAGAGGTCACGGAATGTGGAGGTTATTGATGGCCAAGCAGACGGAACCCCGGCAGCTTTCTACGCCAGCAGTTGGAATCCACGACCGACCCGGACCTTCGTAATGCGCTCGAAGAGGCTATCAGCGCGCTGGAGGCTGCGCAGAACCAGGATCAGAAAATCACTGTTATCGATGACAACAGCGATGGTAACGGGCGTCAGAACGAACAGACGATTGGTGATACGGCTGTGGTATATGTCGCCGTCACCGGCGATATCCATGGCGATGTACAAACCGATGGCGCCCGTTATGCTGCGCTGATACAGGTCTTCTTCCAGACTGTCGGTATGAACGGCGGCGATGTCGAGCAGCGTGAGTTGTTGGAGAGTTGCCTTAGTAGGCTCGTTTATCGTTGTGACCGTTTGCGCCTACATAGGATAGTGGATTGGGAGCGCAAAAAGGGTAAAGCGCCAACTTTTACGCTGAGTCAGGTTTATGTGTCGCTGGCTACGAATGACTGGATTACGGTCGCTGAGTCCGATAACGAGGGGGTTTTCGCAGACCAGGTCGAAGCAGGTGATCCTAACGAGACGCTGCCGCAGGAATCCTGTCAGGTAAGGGTGACCATGCAGGGCGAACCGTTCGGTGACGAGTTTGTAGAGCTGCATGCGCGCAAACGGATAAGCTATACGCTCATGCGATCGATCCTCCTGACGGAAGCGCTGAGTAAGCGGCGTCATATTGTCCTGCTGGGCGGGCCGGGTAGCGGCAAGAGTAGTTTTCTACGTCATCTTGCCGTTGTGCTGGCAGGCGCTGGAAGCAACAATCGGCCGTTGGCCGACGCGCTACCGGGCTGGAAGGCTGGGCCGCTCCTACCGATCTACGCTTCCCTCGGCGGTTACGCGGCCTGGGTGCAGCAAGGCGAGCATCCCCATGACTTTGACGCCGATAGCCTTTGGGACTATCTTGTCGCAACCAGCGAAGACGATGCGCTCGCGGGCTTGAAGGGGTATGTTTATACCTTGCCCAGCGAAGCCGAATGGGAATATGCGGCGCGTGGCAAGAAACGCTGCATCTATACCTTGGAGCAGTGAGTACCCGGACGAAGAGCGTGCAAACTTTCATCGCTGGTATAACGGCGCCGCGCCAGTCGGCTGTTTTCCGCTGGGGGCGACGCCGGAGGGTGTGTATGATCTGGCCGGGAACGTCTGGGAGTGGACGCGGAGCGAATATCGTGACTATCCCTATGATCCGAGTGATAGGCGTGAGGATTGCAGCAATCCCGCAGAGAAGCTCTTTACCGTGCGCGGCGGCAGTTGGGTCAATCTCTCGCTCTATTTGCGCGCGTCTAACCGTGACCAATTCAACCCGGATCTGTATGTGAATCTGCTCGGATTTTGGCTTATTCGACGCCGTGAGCAAAACCGCTAACGCAACAATAGCCGATAGCCCAAGAGTCCCCACGTAGGCTATCCCCGCGTGGGCGGGGA
>JAKSDJ010000466.1 GCA_022360155.1 Chloroflexales bacterium
CTCTTCGTCTCTTCGTCTCCACGCCTCTGCGCCTCTCACGCTAGATGCGCTGGGCTGGCTGGGCGCCCTGCGAGAGGTTGAAGCCGCGATTTCGGATCAGCTGCAACAACGCAAACAACCCAACCAGAAATGCAAAGATCCCGGCAGCATAGGCGATAATCGGCGAGTCGGCATTCTTGACCGCAATGCCGACGAAAGCCCAAACGAATACCAAGCTATAGACAATATCGGCCCGGCGCAGCATCACCACCGTCGCCAAGACCGCTCCCACAGCCAGCATGATCGCGGTCCACACTGCGTCGCTGATCCCCAAGCCGTCCCAATTCAGGTTGTACAGCACTACAGCCGTATTCACGATGGCGGCAACGCTGACCCAACCCAGGTAGATGCTGAAAGGCGCACGGACCAACCAACCTTCAGCAGTCGAAACGACAGTGCGACCGGTTTCCAAGCGAAGATAGATCGCGATCAGGGTCAGCAATATGCCAATCATCGCCACAAGCGACAGGCTGACAAAGTTGTAATGCCATAGGAAGATCCAGCTACAGTTGGCGACACAACTCAGCGCAAAGAGATAGCCGACTCGGCGCAGCCGCGGATTGGCCCGTTGGGCCGGAAGCGCCTGGTAGACGGCAAAGCTTATCAGGCCGATGTAAATCAGGCTCCAGATAGAGAACACATACCCGGCGGGCGTGATCGGAACCGGATAGCGCGCGGAGAGTTCGCCGATCGTTTGCCCGTTGAGCGGCAAAGCGTTGGACAGCACGTTGACCGTGATCGTCGCAATAATGGCAATCAGGTTTGTCACCTGGCGAATGATATCTTTGGACATAGGAACACCTCTCTTCTTCTACTCGATGATGCAGCCTGGAGTTCAAGGAAAAAGCCGACAAAGCATCGAGCAATCAGCCCTTCCCCAAACTCCGTTCCAGCCGGATATGATATGGTAGAGCAATCCATACCATCGTATGTCATTTATGGCTGTGCCGCAATGAACACTATAATACATTACCATGGATACTAAATTTAGTACAAAGACTATGCCAGGCGTCGTCGAAATTCTGGTCGTAGCTGATTCTGTTGGCCGATGCCAGTCAGGATAATCGTCGCGACGAGCGAACCGCCAATCGTGCTGCGCGACGAGCGTGGGGGTATGGTTGGATACATTCGGTCCGGAAGCAGATGATCGTTGGGTATTTCTAGGGGCGGGCCTCCCGCTAAGCCATAGTAGCGAGCGGGCAAGGCGCCGCCCCCAGCGGACTCTGTGCTGCAGCTAATCGGGCGATGGACAGCTACGCCAAGTCAATCAGCGCTGCCGTTCGCGCCGCCGGAACCTTCGGAGTCGTGTTCTCGCCTCTGCATCGCCCTACGCGCGTTGGGCTGGCTGGACGCCCTGCGAGAGGTTGAAGCCACGGTTCCGTATCACTTGCCACAACGCAACCAGTCCAACCAGCAACGCGAAGAGGCCAGCAGCAAAGACGATGGTCGGCGAGGCCGCATTCTTGACTGCAATGCCGACGAAAGCCCAAACAAATACCAAGCCATAGGCAATATCGGCCCGGCGCAGCATCACCACCATCGCCAAGACCGCTCCCACAGCTAGCATAATCGCGGTCCACACTGCATCGCTAATCCCCCAGCCGTTCCAATTCAGGTTGTACAGCACCACAGCGGTGTTCACGATGGCGGCTAAACTAACCCAGCCCAGGTAGATGCTGAAAGGTGCGCGGACCAACCAGCCCTCAGCGAGCGAGACGGTTGTGCGACCGGTCTCCAAGCGCAGGTAGATCGCGATCAGCGTGAGAAGTATGCCAATCATCGCCACGAGCGACAGGTTAACAAAGTTGTAGTGCCACAGGAAGATCCAGCTACAGTTGGCAATACAGCTCAGCACAACGAGATAGCCCGCCCGGCGCAGCCGCGGATTGGCCCGTTGCGCCGGAAGTGCCTGGTAGACGGCAAAGCTTATCAGACCGATGAAAATCAGGCTCCAGATGGAGAAAGCATATCCGGGTGGTGTGATCGGAACTGGATAGCGCGCGGAAAGTTCAGCGGCTGTTTGCCCGTTGAGCGGCAAGTCGTTGGCTAAGATGTTGATCGTGATCGTCGCAATAATGGCAATCAGTGTTGTCACCTGGCGAATGATATCTTTGGACATAGGAACACCTCTCTTCTTCTACTCGATGATGCAGCCTGGAGTTCAAGGAAAAAGCCGACAAAACATCGAGCAATCAGCCCTTCCCCAAACTCCGTTCCAGCCGGATATGATATGGTAGAGCAATCCATACCATCGTATGTCATTTATGGCTGTGCTACAATGAACACTATAATACATTACCATAGATGCTGAATTTAGTGCAAAGACTATGCCAGGCGTCGTCGAAATTTTACAACACCAGGCTCGGCAGCGCGGTCGGCTCGAAACCAATCCGCTGTTCCTGATCCATGCCATGGAGGCGCGCGGCGGTGCGCGGGTCAGCCACTTGCCAATTAGCCAGCGCCTCTCGCAGGCATGGGTGACCCTGACCGGCGCGCCGTTTCGCCCGCACCAGGCGGCGGCGCTGGCGGCGCTGCGCCGCGGTGAGCCGTTTGCGCTGCTCGGCGGCGGGATGGCGGCGCGCCAGACCCTGCATTTGCTGCTCAACGAGGTGTTGTGGGATAACCCCCAAGCGAGCACGCTGCTCCTTGTCCCCGACGAAGCTTCCGCCGAACTGCATCTTGCTGAGATCGAACGACTCAACCAGGCGCTGGTTGCTCCGTTACCCGTAGCCAGTATTGGGCGCGCGCCCCCAGAACGCAGCGTGATGGCGGCCCGAGTGATCGTAGCGACACCAGATGCACTACACAACCGGCTGTTACAACACCATGATCGGGCCTGGCAGCCCTTCTGGTCGCGGCTAAGCCTGATCCTGCTGGCCAATGCCAGCCAGTATAGCGGCATTGCCGCAGCGCATCTGAGCATGCTGCTCTGGCGAAGCAGCCGCCTCATCCCAGCTGACACACCACTGTTGTTGGGGGCGACCCTAGACCCGGTAGCAGACGCCGATGTTGCGCTGCGCGAACTGAGCGGCCAGGAATGGCGAATTATTCCGGTTGATGATATCCCCCATGCGGCGACGACGTTGGCGCTCTGGCGATCGGGTGACGCATATTTACGTGAAGCCGCTACGCTGGCATTGGTGTTTCAGCGCGATGGCTACACCGTACATATCACCTGCCCACGGCTCGAAACGGGGCTCGTGCTCCCCTTGATTGGGAACGACACCTACGGGATCAGCATTGGTCCGGTGCTTTGTCCGGCTCATGTGCATCTTCTGGCGGGATACCCCGGTTCGCACACAGTGCTGCATCAAGCCCTCGATAGCGGCGCCCTGTTGACCGTGCTGCTGCTTGGCAATGCGCCGATCGAACACACCCTTGTGCGTATGGCCGGGCAGGGCGACGAGATATTGCCGCTGCTCGACAGCGTGTTGCCAACCTGGTGTCCGCCGCCGACGAATGCGTATGTGACGGCGCGCCATCTGCTCTGCGCCGCCAGCGAGTTGCCCCTTACGGCCAGCGAGATCGACGCGCTCCAGTTTGGCCCGATGGTCGATCGTTTAGAACAGCAGGGCCAACTGGTGCAGCTTCCTGATCCCGATCCGGCCTGGCAACCCCGGTCGCCAGCCGGCGAACCGCATGCCGATTTTTCCGTTGTTGCGACCGGCGATTCGCCAATTGTGCTATGCGACGAACGCGGAATCATGTTGGACACACTCGATCCGGCAGCATTTGACCGTTGGGCATTCCTGGGCGCGACCCTCCCTCCTAGCCGCAGCAGCTATCGGGCAACGCGCCGCGACGAGGATGCGGCGCGCCTCGATCTTCGGACCGAACAACACGGGCGCCGCACCTTGCCATTGCGGCGCTGCACCGTGAGCGTTCGCAACGAGTACGCCCAGCGCGCGGCGTACGGTGGCGCTATCGGTTGGGGGCGGGTCGTTATCGAGGAAGAAGTGTATGGCTATCGTGAGGCGCAAACCGGCAGCGCCCCAGTCGAACGAGTGCTGAATCCCGCTCTTTCGGCGCGCTGGGTTGCACCCGCAGTTTGGATCGACTTGCCGCGTACCGCAGCGAGTAGCGCTGAAGGCTTGGCGATCCGCAGCGTCGATGGGCAGCAAATGGGCTGGTCGCTTGTTGCGGCGTTACCGCTCTCGGTGGTCTGTGCGCCAACCGATATCGTGCCGGTTTATGATGCCGCTCAAAGCCGCATCTACCTGGTCGATGCACAACCAGGCGGCAATGGCCTGTCGGCGTGGCTCTACGAGCATCTCGAAGCCGTGCTGCCACTGGCCTATGACATCGCACTCGATGGCCGCAATGACAGCTTGATGGAAGTGGCGGCCCAGGCGGATAAGAACTGGCTGCTGACTCTGCTGGGCGGTGCAGTAGCGCTGCCCAGCGCAAAGCCCGCAGATCGCTCCGCCCCGGCTGCGCCTGCGGGAGAAAATAATGCGCGCGGTGCGAAGCCACGCAACGCACGGTCATACAAACCGGCGCCCCAAGCGCAGCGAGAAGCAGACGCGGGTCATAATCGAACGCCTGAAACGCCGCGCCCGACGGAGCCTGTGCATCAGCCGATTGGGCGTTCGCGGGCGGCCGATCCAAATCAGGCAGCGCTGCCATTCTCACCGCCAGAACCGCCCGACCCTGCGCCGGCCAACCGCGTACCGACGCCCCCCGCCCGGAGCCGCCCGGCTCGCGATACGCAACGCGCCGGAGAGCGGCGGCGGGCGCGGGGCAATCCTCCATCGCGGCGGCGGGCGCGGGCAGAAGATAACTATCTAAGCAACGAGAAGCCAACCGCATTCACCGCCAAACGCTCTGCCAAACGCGACTGGCGACCGACGACCGACGACCGGCGACCGGCGAGCCCTGAGCAGCCGCCCGAAAGGCTTCCAAATCGCCAGAATGCCAGCAACGCCCAACCTGGCCCGCGCGAACAGCAGGCGCCGCCCCAAGCAGAAGCCCCGCCGGACGCCGAGGCGATGATTGCCCGCTTGCGCCGCTTGCGTGAACAACGCGAGGTAAAGCGCGAACAAGTTGCGCCGCGTCGCGCCGATAGCCGTCTGCCAGTGACGCCGCGCTTCGCAACGGGCGACGAGGTATTCTGCTTGCCCTATGGCTACGGTGAAGTGTGCGCGAGCTGGATCGAGGATGATAAAGAGCTGCTCAACGTCGTCTTTCCCGACTATGGTGAACTGATCATCGACTCCTCGGTGAGCATGGTGCGGCGGATCGAGCCGCGCACGCCGGACAATGACTAAAGAAGAGAGAAGAGGCAAGGAATAGAAGAGGCGCGGAAACGCACAGAGGAGGCCGCAACGTCACCGCCTCATCGCGTCATCACCTCATCCCCGCGTACGCGGGGACCATTGCCTCATTTCATAGGAGATCTGAACTCGATGGATCTCAGCGCAATTCCCCTTTTCGACCACCACTGCCACGCGCTGCGGCGGTCCGGCGCAGTGCTAGATGGCCCGGCGTTGCGCCGCCACTTCAGCGAGAGCGCTGACCCAGCGATGACGCCGCACCTGTTACACAGCCTCTTCTATCGGCGCGGGCTGCGCGACCTGGCGGAATTGCTAGGCTGCGCACCGACAGAAGAAGCGCTTGTCGCCGCGCGGCAGCGCATAGCGCCCGAAGACTACGCCGGACAACTGATCACGGCGGCGAATATTACGGTGATGGCAGTCGACACCGGCTTTCGTGGCGCAGAGAATTACACGCTCGACGAGCAGCGCGCCTTTCTGCCCTGCACTATCTACGAAGTGCTGCGGCTGGAAACGCTGGCCGAAGAGCTGATCACCGCGACCACCAGTTTCGCCCAGCTCGAAGACGCCTATCGCGCAGCCCTGACCGATCTGCGCTCCCGTGGGATTGTCGCGCTGAAGAGTATCGCCGCCTACCGAGGCGGCTTGCAGGTGCAAGCTCGTTCCCGCGCCGAAGCCGAGGCGGTCTATCCAGCGCTCAAGGAGGCGGTGCGCCGCGACGGACGAGTGCGGCTGAGTAGTCGCCCGCTGCTGGAGTATGTTCTGCGCATCGGCCTAGAGGCGGCGGCTGTCCAAGAGCTGCCGGTGCAGTTCCATACTGGCTTTGGCGATGCCGACGCCGATCTGCGCAGCGCCAACCCGCTGCACCTGCGACCCTTGCTCCAGGACGAGGCGTTGCGCGGGATGCGCTTTGTGTTGCTGCATACCTATCCCTATGTGCGCGAGGCGGGATATCTGGCGGGGATTTATAGCCACGTCTACGCCGATCTCTCGCTGACCATCCCCTTTACGGCGCACGGCGGCGTGGCGGCGATTCGCGCCGCCCTGGAGCTGGCGCCGACCTCTAAAGTGCTGCTGGCGACCGACGCCTTCAGCATCCCCGAGCTCTTCTATCTGGGCGCGCTGTACGCCCGCGAAGGTCTTGCCGGCGCATTGCAACAACTCCAGGCCGAGGGTTGGCTCATCGCGGCGGAGGTCGAAGCGGCAGCGCAGCAGATGCTGTATGGGAATGCGGCAGAGCTGTATGGGGTTGAGCGTTGACACGTTGGCACGTCAGCATGTTGGTGCATCACCGCCTCGCACACGCAATCTTCAATTCTCGGTCTATCGGCTATGTTCGTGTTAGGCGTTCGGGAACCCGTCAATCGTGAGCAGGCGTCGGGATTGCACGAGGTGATGGCGCTCGTGGATGATAATGATCCGGTACGCATCGAGGAGGCTGTAGGTGATAACCGGCAAGGCCGGCGATGTTATGTTTATCTTCGCGACGTCAAGCTTTTCGCTGGCTTGCATATAGGCGATCACCTGTTGCTGCTGGTCGAGGAAGCGTTGGACGATCTGTGCGTCAATAACGCTGCTGGAAGGCCGGAAGGCTTTCGGGGCGCTTATCTTCTGGGGTGAATCGGGCTTGAGGACTTGCTTGAGCAAATGCCCAAAGAAAGTCGGGAGAATCGGCATACGTTCCCAGAGGGTGTTCTGCTGCTTTTCTCCCGAGGTGATCCGGGTGATGATGGGGACATATGAGGCGTTGGCGGTGATGATGTGATCGACACATTGGCCAACGCTCCACTCGTCGGGGTTGGGTTTCCAGTTCAATTGTAACGCGGTGAGGCGCCCAAAACTATGCTGCACATCGTCGCTCAGCGCTCGTGCTTCAGCAATCAAATCGTTCAGACCAGCATTGCTCAAGTCGGCAGGCATAAGACGCTCCACACACTTCAAGGCATCGTACTCACCTATAAGCATAACACAATCGTCAAGATGAGGCGAGGAGATGAGGAGACGGGGAGATGGGAAAATACGCGAGGAGGCGCAAAGACGAGGACGTGATGACGCGGGGCGGCGAGGCGGTAGGAGCGCACCAATGTGGGCGTCCGGCGACGTAGGAACGTACCAATGTGGGCGCCTGGCGGGGTGGCGAGGCGGGGCGGAAAGGACATGTGGATAAATTCGATGTTTGAGGCGTTGGGATGCGCGGTATGCCCTCATCCCTCGCCCACCCCCATTGATCCCCCGCACACGTAGGGTTGTGAGAGAACGGGAACAAGCCGCATCAGGAAGCGGCACATCTCGTTCCAAACATGGGTGCTGTCCGCCCCTAAAGTGGGGTGGCGTAGGGGCGCACCGGCATATGCGCCCGGCGGAGCGACGACGAGGCGTAGGGGTGCGGGCGCGGGCGCCTGGCGATGTAGGAGCACACCAACATGGGCGCCTGGCGGGGCGCACCGGCGTAGGCGCCGGAGAAGGCATGCCTGAGCGCGTTATCCCAACCCCGAATGAGAGCCTGTATCCTGCTGGAGCAAACGCTGGTGTGCTATCGCTTGGCGGGAGCGTACGATAGAGAAGAAAATGGTCGCAAGCGCCGCAATACCGCCTAACACACCAAGCGCAACCAGCCGATCAACTACAGCAGCCAGTTCGGGGTTACCGGGCGTGTAAGGCATCACCAAGAAGAGCATGATGTTTGCGAGGCTATGGGCGATTGTAACACCAAGGATCGATTGGGTGTAGAGGACCGCACAACCAGCGAGCAGACCGAAACTCAAAACGGCAAAGAAGATAGGGATTGAACGATAGCCAATATATAGTACAGCAAATAGTAACGCTACAAAAACCAATCCCTTGACGCCGAGTAGTTGCCTGGCCAGTGTTTGAAGTAGGCCGCGAAAGATAAGCTCTTCAGTAAAACCAGTGAAGATCATCAGAGTCAAAGCCGGAACGATAATGGCTTCCAGTGAGAACTGAGCA
>JAKSDJ010000015.1 GCA_022360155.1 Chloroflexales bacterium
CACAGCCGCCTGAAGGCGGCACTACGAGCGCCTTTCCCTTTACCGATTTTGATCGTCAAAATTCATTAGGCGCATTGGGAGAAACAATAGAACATTTTTAGAACGCAATCTGGTCTGCGGGGACATCCTGGAGGCCGGACCAAGGCGAACGTATCGTACCACTCTTCATTAGGCGGCCTAAACGCAGCGCCGCAAGCATAACCAGACCAATGACCAGCAGACCAAGCGATACGCTGTAGACGGTCGTGTAGCCGAGCACGACGCTGCCCATAAAATGTTGCGCGATATCGCGTGCTAACCCGCCGCCGATGGTGCCAAAGCCCTGCGCTAGGGCCTGCATCATGCCCCAGAGACCGAGGAAGAGGCCGGCGTGGCTGACATCTACCAGCGACATGATCAGCGCCAGACTACCAACAATGAATAAGCCTCTGCCCATACCAATCAGCCAGACTCCGGCGCGAAATGGCGTAACCAGGGCGGCATCGCTGGCAAAGCTGATCACCAGGAAACCGAGCGCTCCAACACCGCAACCGATCATGATCAACAGCGCCGACGAGCGGCCCCTCCAAAGCCACCAACCCGATAGCACAATTGCGACCAACATCGCCGCACCCCAGAACGCAGTCAATTGAGTCGTCGCCGCGACGCTCATATTTAGCACCTGCCCGCCATATGGTTCGAGCAGCACGTCATGCGTGGCAAATGCGAGCGTTGTAACGAACAGAATGATGAACAAGTTGCGAATCACCCGGTTTGCCGCCAGCACACGCAGCGACTCCCACAAAGTTGCCCGAACGCGGATCGCATCATCTTCGACTGCCCCGACAACGCGCCCGTTCGGTTTGAGGCGTTCCTGATTGAACAGCGCAATATAGGCCAGTACAACAAAGGCGACCGCCGAACCCTGCATGACCTGGATCAACCGATAGTGGCTGTAATTGACCAGCAACTGGCCGATAATCACCGAACTGACAATAGTGCCGAGCACCAGCATAATCCACAAGACAGCCAGTACGCGACCGCGTTCCTTCGGAGGGGTAATATCACTGACCACGGCAAGAAAGATCGTCTCGACAATATTGACCCCAATGCCATAGGCGAGGAAAATCAGCGTGCAGATCAAGGCCGCCGGCCAGAAACTAAGCTGGCCATCGCCGCTCAGGATAATCAGCGAGAAGGGCGCGGTCGCCAAACCGCCATAGGTCAATATCGCGCCCATCACCAGGTATGGCGCGCGCCAGAAGCCACGAGCCCGATCCTGGTCGGAGCGAAAGCCGATCAGCGCACGCGCAGGAGAAACAAAATAGTGGATCGCAATCAAGAAGCCGACGGCGACAGCCGGGATACTCATCTCGTCGATGAGCACACGGTTGAGGGTTCCAGTGAGCGGCGCAAGCGAGAGACCCATGCCGAATTGAAAGAGGCCCAGGCGCAACACATTCAACCAAATGCGGGTAGACTGGTGATGGTCGAGCCACCCCTGCGCCTGTCGCACGAACCCGCTCAGCTTTACTCGCTGCAGCACTTTGCCAATCGCCATTGCCATATCTCCTTGGAAGCCCTGTTGCGTGTGTACATATTATAGCATAGAGTGTCCCACGCCGAAACACGACGCGACAAACACGCCTTTAGCCCGTCACAACGCCGAACCGAACGAATGTACAACGACACCGGACGACACCGCAACACCCCGTGTTGCTCCGTTAACTGCTCCCCAGCGCGCGACCTTCATCGGTCGTTGCCAGTCACCCAAGGCCCTGGCCAAGCGCTTGCGCTATCGCGGCTTTCGCGGCTACCCGCCCAAGTCCCCTGGCGAGTATTGCCGTATACGTCTCGACATTGGCCTGCTTATCTTGCGCAGCGGCGGCGATGTGCAGTTTCTGGGCCACGATGCCGGCATGGCCAAGGCCGAGTTGACCGGGCTGCTGGAAAGCGAGGTGGCGCGATGACAACCCTGCCCCGCGATCTCGCCGAACGCGACCAATGGGTCTGCTGGCGCGCCGAACCCAACCCGAACGATCCGGCCAAACCGCGCAAAGTGCCCTATACCATTCACGGGCGCGAAGCCCGCAGCAATGACCCGTCCACGTGGGCCGCGTACCAACAGGCGGTTGACGCCGCCCAGCGGCTGCAGATGACCGGCATCGGCTATGTGTTCAGTCCCGATGATGGGCTGGTCGGCATCGACCTCGACGACTGCATCGACGACGATGGAACGATTGCGCCGTGGGCGCAGACGATCCTTGACGCGCTGAATAGTTATGCCGAGATCTCGCCATCAGGACGCGGTGTCAAGATCTGGGTACGCGGAACCAAGCCCGCCAAAGGTATCAATCGCAAAGGACCAAACGTCCCAGAGGCATTGAAACCGACAGACGAGGCGGGCGGCATCGAGATCTATGGGCAGGGCCGCTACTTTACCCTGACCGGCAACCACCTGCCCGCCATGCCGACTGACATTTGCACCGTGAATGGCCCGCTCGATGCGATCATTGCCGCATTCGAGCCGCCACCACCACCGCCGCATACCCCGCGTTCACTGCCGACGAGTCAGGACCACGCCCAGCGCTGGGCCGAAGCGAAAATGCAGTGGATTGTGGCGGAGATGGCGCGCGCCCCTGAAGGCCAGCGGCATCACCGGCGACTCGAACTGGGCAAGCTCGCCGGTGGCATCGTCGCGCATAAGCTCATCAGCGCAGATGACGCGGCCCAGCGGATCTATAACGCCTTGCCGCCCCAGGATCGCGGCCGCGATGAGATGCAGGCCATTCGCGACGGCATTGCCGCGGGCGAACCATCGCCGCTGGTCATTCCTGAGCCGCCAACGGCGCAATCCATCCTGCTCAATGCCCACGGCTTTGGACGATGCCCAGGTTGTGATACGCCGGTGGCGCCGAGCAAATACGACTACCCCGGCACGACC
Source organism: Chloroflexales bacterium (assembly GCA_022360155.1). Lineage (GTDB taxonomy): Bacteria > Chloroflexota > Chloroflexia > Chloroflexales > Chloroflexaceae > JAKSDJ01. The sequence goes on from JAKSDJ010000015.1 coordinate 2,924, forward strand.
GTCAAGGGCTGGTACTGCCCCACCTGCAAACACCCGATGGTGTGGCCGAAACACGCCTATACGATACCCGCGCCGATTGAGCGGGATGGCTGGTATTTTCACCCAGAGACCGAGGAGGGGCTGTGGTGTTGCGCGGATGGGTTGGCGGCATTCGATGCCGCCGGCGTCCGCACCTACTGGTACACGCCAGACGGCTATACGCAGCTTGCGTACCGCGCCAAACGCAAAGCGTGGCTACAGGCGCAGCGCAGTGGACGCGCCGAGCAGCCCCAGAACGGCGAGCCGACCCGACCGCTGCTGTTTCATGCCAGCACGGCACGAGAGCGGATTCAGCCGATACAGTGGCTCATCGACGGCGTGCTGCCGATGAACGCCTTAAGCCAACTGTTCGCCCCAGGAGGCACCGGCAAGTCGCTGTTGGCGCTCGACCAGGCGCTGACGGTCGCCCAGCAGCAGCCGGTTATCTACATTGCAGGCGAGGCCGATGGCGAGATCCCCGACCGCCTGGACGCCTGGACCCGCCACCACCAGGCCGATACCGGCCACTTATATCTGATGGACGCACCGCTTATCTTGAAGAACGATGCAGCCGTCGATTCTTTTATTGCCGAAGCCCAGGCCATTCGCCCGGCGCTGATTGTCCTTGACCCCCTGGCGAGTTGCATGGTTGGTCTGGATGAGAATGGCACCGGCGATATGACCATCGCCATTGATGCGCTGAACCGTATCCGGCGCGCGACCGGCGCGGCGATCTACATCATCCACCATACGGGCTGGTCTGACGCCCACGAACGCGAATCGAGCGCGCTGCGCGCTGCATGTCGCGCCGTGATGAGCCTGAAAGCCAACGATGCCGGTCTGATGACGTTGCGCTTTGAGAAGTCGAATAACAGCATTCCGTTTGACGAGCGCTATTTCAAGCGCGTCACGAGTGGACCCAGCATTATCCCGCTGCCCGCCACGAAGGTGAGCACCCGCGACGAAACACTGACGCCCAAACGCCTCGACATCCTTGAAGCGCTGAACTTTGCGCAATACCAGGACGGAGCCACGTTCACGAACATTCTCGACGCAACCGGCCACGGCAAAAGCACGCTCAGTCACGCGCTGTCGTGGCTGCTGAACCGATTCTATATCGAGCGCAAGAACCGCGACTATGTCTTAGCCGAAAAAGGCAAGCGCGCGCTTGCCGCCGCCGCCGCTGCAACCGAAGTCGGCCGCAACGGCCCGACCCAAACCACGAGCGCGGATGGCTTCAATTGGGTCGTGAGCGAACAGACCAGAATTCGGACTAAAATAAGCAGTGAACTAACGACTGAACTAACGACTGAACTACCACTGAACTCGACTGAACTACCACTGAACTCGACTGAACTAGCTGCAACAAACGTCAAGGATCAAGGCGCGGAATACCGCATTGAGACGCGAATTTCAGTGCAGTTCAGTGAAAGTTCAGTGCTAGCTCAGTCGCCGTTAGGCGCACATACCGCGTTACAACGCGATCCGTCTCGGAACGGCCACCCGATTAGTTCAGTGCAGTTCAGTGACGATAGTTCAATCGAGTTCAGTTCTGAGATCGCGCCCCAATGCGATAGTTCAGTGGAGTTCAGTGAAAGTTCAGTGAAAGTTCAGTCCGAAAAGTTCAGTAGTTCAGTGGTGGGCGCTTCTTTAGAAGCGCCACTGACTGAACTCGGTGAACAACCCGATGCGTCGGATGTCCCAACCCTGCCAAGCGCCGATCTGCCCGACTCGCTCCCGGCTGTGCCGCCGCCTGATGAGTCGGCGCCGGGACGGGATGTGACAACCTCCGGGCACAGGCTGTCACCGCTCGATACGTCTGACCTTTTCGCCGACGCCCAGCGCAAGGCCGACCTGCGCCAACAGCTTCAGATCAGCTACGACCGCAATGTGCGCGCCGGAGGTCGCGCCCGCGATCTGTCCGCATGTCCGGCTGACCGGCTGGAACAGGCCATTACCATGCTCAACGACGCAACGACACGGCTGTTGCTGGCCGGGGCGGAGGAGGCCGCC
>JAKSDJ010000454.1 GCA_022360155.1 Chloroflexales bacterium
ACACAGGTGATTGGAAGTGATCAATCATGGCTGGTTTTCCTCCTACACTCATCGTTATATTCTGCGGCTGAACAAAAAACGCAATATATTCGCGGACAAACGGGCGGTTGATATTTTGAAACACTGGGGCAAAAAGAAAGCTGTTCGCTTCGGGGATGGCCCAGAAGTATGGGGCTTGTGAACAGATTATACCCCAGTTCAGGCTATATCTTTAAGTTAACGACGCTTTTGATGAAAAAGTCGAAGACTGTGTGAACGTTATGCAGTAGCAGGTTGGCGATGCAGATGTCTGCTGAGTTGCAGCAATCCGCCAATATCTTCCTCACCAATCAAATCTATAAAAACGGGACAATTGGAACGATTGTCCCGTTGCTCTTATAAGTTCGCCAACATATGGTTACATTGCTATGGATGGATAGACACTCTTTTATATGGCTGCGCCGTGGTTCACCGGCGATAATCATTACTTTCCAGGTTTGCATATCGTATCTCCGCAGCTTAGGATGATGGCCGACCCGTGGACCGGCTGGCTGTTGTTGCGCAGCCTGGAGACGCTGAAACTACGTATGACCAGCCAGATGAAGAATACGCGGTATGTGGCCAATTTCCTGGTCGAACATCCCAAAGTCGAGCGGATCTACTATCTCGGGCTGCTCACCGAAACAGACCCCCAGTATGCGGTGTATCGTCGCCAGTGTGTCGCGCCCGGCGCGATGATCTCCTTCGATATCGTTGGCGGTGAGGCTCAGGCGTTCCGTTTCCTGAACGTGCTTGAGTTAATCTGGCGGTCAGCCTCGGCGACGCCGAGTCGCTGGCCGAACACCCGGCAACGATGACCCACTCCGATGTCGATCCCGAAGAGCGTATGGAAATAGGGGGCGCCGAGAAGATGGTTCGGCTGTCGGTCGGGGTGGAACACCCTGAAGACTTGATCGTCGATCTGGAACAGGCCCTAGCCAAGGTGTAAATGATTCGCCGATGCCATCAATAGCAATGTAGGTGGCATCGGCGGACCTTCAGATAGGCGCGGCGGGTAGTTTTGCCCGCCGCGCTTACTCGTTGGCTCGACCCTTGAACCGTCCGAGCGGCGGTTAGGCTGCGATGGCGCCGAATCTTTCGGCGGGTTGCACCATAACGGACTCGATGATACAATCCTGTTATCCCTATCGTTTGGTTGTAATAACATTCGCAAGCTTTCGACGCCCGCCTGGTATCGTCTCCCCTCATTGGTTCGAGGATATGTGCTGCTTTCGTGAGTCCAGAGGAGTTTGTGCGTTGGCATTGTAGCGGTTTTAAGCAATGTTCGGGCGACATAACAATTCAAGGCGGAGTTGCCACTCTATCGCGGCCAAGAGGCGGCGTTATCGATAGTCACTGTTTCGGATCGCAGTATTCGGTGTGTACATGCTGAAAAGAGGTTGCCATGCAAAGCAGCATACGGTCTCTGTTTGCCCCCCTATTTCCCCTTCTGCTGTCCATCGTTCTTGTTCTGAGCGGATGTGGCCAGCCGGCCTCGCCAACCGCGCCGGAGGATTCGTCGACTGCACCGGGAGATTCGTCGCCAACCGCGCCGGACGTAGCCGCTCAACCGTTTGCTGGGGTCGCTGTCGAAGTGCTGACCTTCACCGGCCCGCAGATTGCCGAACCTCTCCAGCGGCGCGGTCGGGAGTTTGCCGAGCAGACTGGAGCGCAGATCAACGTAACGACCGTTCCGTTTAGCGACCTCTATCAGAAGATCCTGACCGACCTCGCCACCGGAACTAATAGCTTTAACGTGTACGTGTTTGCGCCGCAGTGGATGGGCGACTTTATTACCCCTGGCTACCTCGAAGATCTGACCGAAAGGGTGCAGGCCAGTGCGGAGTTGCAGTGGAACGACATTGCGCCTTTCTTTCGCGACTTCAGCGCCACTTACGACGGCATGGTGTACACTATTCCCTTCGATGGCGACTTCCAGATGGTCTACTATCGCACCGACCTGCTTACCGAGGCTGGTTTAGCGCCGCCGAACACCTGGGAAGACTATCTCACGATCGCAGAAACCTTCCACGGCAATGATCTGAATGGTGACGGAACGCCGGATTATGGCTCGTGCATCTCGAAAAAACGAAGTGGTCAGGCGTACTGGTTTATCATGGCGATCGCCGGCTCCTTTTTGCAGAGCCAGGGGACCAGCCAGGGCGCCTTCTTCGACACTGAAACGATGACGCCGCTGATCGATAACGAAGGCTTTGCCCGCGCGCTGGAGATCTATAACGAAACGACCCAGTATGGTCCGCCCGAAGAGCTGAATCTGGAGGTAGGCGATACCCGCGGTCTGTTCACGTCTGGTCGCTGTGCGCTCTCAATTGACTGGGGCGATATTGGAACATTGGCCATCGATCCAGCAACCTCGAAGGTACAGGATAAAGTCGGCGCGGTGATCCTCCCCGGCAGCGCCCAGGTGGTGGATCGCGCCACGGGCCAACTGGTTGATTGTGATGCGACGCTTTGCCCGCACGCCGATGATCAGGGGATCAATCATGCTCCGTTTTCGGCCTTCGGCGGCTGGTCGGGTGCGATCAACGCCGCCGCCGATCCCGCCGTCAAGGATGCCGCCTTTGCGTTTATGGCCTATGTCAGCGCCCCAGAACAGTCGAACACCGATGTGACGATTGGGGCGACGGGCTTCAATCCTTACCGCACGTCTCAATTCGAAAACACTGAGTTATGGGAGCAGGCCGGAATGAGCAAGCAGGCGGCGGATCTCTACCTAGGCGCCATCAGCACCAGCCTGAATAGCCCGAATATGGTCCTCGATCTGCGGATACCCCAGAACCAGAACTATCAGCAGGTCATCCTCGACGCGGCGCTAGCGCAGTTCTTGTCGGGCGAGATCACGCGGGATGAAGCCATCGCGCAGATCAGCACGGCGTGGGACGAGAAGACTGAGGAGTTGGGCCGCGATGCCCAACTCGGAGCTTACCGAGCCAGTCTAGGCGTGAACCGTTGACGCATAGATTTGGCACGTGATAGTGATTCGTAGAGATGACCGGCCAGTCGCCCAAGGTCGGCGTGTATCGGCGATACAATGAGGTTCGAGCGGAATACTCGTCGTGGTACTAAAGGATAATAGGCATGGATTTTGATCGTAGCGTCTCGACCGAACAGGCGAGTGAACATCCCCAGTCGCTTTCAGGGCGGCTTCATCTATTCACCGCCCGCTTCGAGCGCTGGGCCGATGCGATCTTTATCTGGCCGGCGGTGACGGTGATCCTCCTGCTCTCGATCTTTCCCCTGATTGTGTCGCTCTACTTATCGTTGTCGCGGCTGCAACTGGTGCGCGGCGGCTTCGAGGTCACCTTCGTCGGGCTGCTGAACTATCGCAAACTGCTGCTGGGTAGCGAACAGAGCCATTTTCTTGGCGTGTTTGCTGCGCCATCGCCGCTGGGATGGCTGTTATTCGGCGGCTGCGTTGCACTGATGATCTTGGCCCTGCTGCGTTATGTGCGCGGAACGACCTTCTCGCGCATTGGCTTCTTCTGGCGCTGCGTTGCTGCGCTTGGGTTCGGGCTGATCGCCTGGCTCATGGTCACGACCCTCTTCTCCACAGGGCGGCCCGGTACGCTGGCCGTCACGCTGGTCTATGTGTTGGTCGGGGTCGCTGTCCAATTTGGGTTGGGGCTGGGGTTGGCGCTGCTCTGTATCCAGCGCTTGCCGGGCCGTCGCTTTTTTCGGGTGGCCTTTCTGCTGCCGATGATGATCACGCCCGTTGGGGTGGCCTACATGTTTCGGATGCTCACTGATACCAGCAAGGGGCCGTTTCGCCCGGCGTGGGAGGCGTTGGGCCTACTCGATTTCTCGTGGGTCGCGACGCCGTGGGGCGCGCGGATTGCGATCCTGATCGGCGATATCTGGCAGTGGACGCCATTTATGTTCATCGTGTTGCTCGCCGCCCTCGAAGCCCAGTCGATCGAGCCGGTCGAAGCCGCCCTGGTCGACGGTGCGAGCAACTGGCAGATCTTTAGTCATATCACCTGGCCGGCGATCTTTCCGGTCAGTACGACCATTATCCTCATCCGTATGATCGAAGCTTTCAAGATTGTCGACCTGCCCAATGTTCTAACCAGCGGCGGCCCAGGCACGGCAACCGAATCAGCGACCCTGCACGCCTACATTGCCTGGCGGACGCTCGATCTCGGCGGTTCGGCTGCGGTTGCTTATATGCTGCTGATTCTCGTCACATTCGTGTGCATCTCATTAGTCCAGTTCATCCGGCGCCAGGGAACGGAGCGAGTATGAAACGACTCTTTCAACGCCGATCGGCCTTGCACCCATCGCCGGCAGGCATGGTTGGAATGTACCTGCTATTGGGCTTGTGGACCTGCGTTGTGCTGTTTCCGCTCTACTGGTTGCTGATCACCTCGCTCAAACTGCCGATTCAGGTCGATAGCGGGCCGTTCTACCTGCCCTGGATCGACTTTCAACCCTCGCTGCACGCCTGGCAGTATATCTTTGTCGATCTGCGTAATGACACGCTACGCCCCTATATCAACACGATTATTGTCGCCGCCGCGAGTTCGGTCCTGGCGCTGGCGCTGGGCGCTACTGCAGCATACGCCCTGGTGCGCTTCACGTACCGCCCGCGGATGGGGGTCGTCGGGTTATTTATTGGCTGCATCGTCTTGGTCGTTATTGCGCTTCAGTTTGGCGTTCCCTGGCCGGTTGCAGTTGCAGCGGCGCTGGCAGTGTTTGTGTTGCTGGTTCAGACGATTGGGCGGCGTTTCCGCCGTACGCTGGGCAACGACGATATTGCCTTCTGGATGATTTCACAGCGAATTCTGCCGCCGGTGGCGGTAGTCATTCCGATCTATATTCTGTTGCAACAGGTTGGCTTGCTCGATACCCATCTCGCCTTGATTATTACCTATGTGAGTGCGAATCTGCCGATTGCGGTCTGGTTGATGCGTGACTATTTTGCCAGCATCCCGCTGGAGTTGGAGGAGTGCGCTGCGATCGACGGCGCATCGCGGTATCAGATCTTTACCGCGATTGTGTTGCCGCTGTCTGCGCCGGGCTTGGTGGCGACCTTGCTTTTTGTGATGGTCTTTGCCTGGAATGAATATCTGCTTGCGCTCTTCCTGTCGAGCGCCAACGCGCAGACTATGCCCTTACTCGTCGCGGCGCAAAACGCGACCCGTGGACCGCAGTGGTGGTATATGTCGGTGTTGATTTTGATCATGATCATTCCGGTTATTGGGATGGCGATTGCGCTGGAGCGCTATATCGCTCGCGGCCTGCTCGTCGGCGCAATTAAGGGCTAGCGCAAGTCTACATAGTCCTCTTGCTCCGCTCTTTGTGCGAGACCCGCACAGGCGGCTGAGAGGAACACAAGGAGCAATAATGTTACGCTATCGACTCCTGCACCCCGAGATCCTTGCCGCTTTGGGCGTCGCTGGGCACGGCGCGCAGGTGCTGCTGGCCGACGGCAACTATCCGTTTGCGGTCAAGTCGAATCCCGTTGCGCGGCAGGTCTACCTCAATCTGGCTCCTGGCTTGCTCACTGTGACTGATGTGCTTGGGGTGATGGTCGATGCCATTCCAATCGAAGCCGCGCATGTGATGGTTCCCGACGATGGGACTGAACCGACCATTTTTGCGGAGTTCCGCTCGCTCCTGCCAGGGGTTGATCTCCAGAAGCTGGGCCGCTTCCCGTTTTATGCAGCGGTATGCAACTCTGACGTAGCCTTGGTTATTGCGACAGGCGAGCAGCGAATCTACGCCAACCTGTTGCTCACCATCGGTGTAGTTCCGCCGGTTTAGCTGGAGACTGGCGGCATCAAGCTTTTGGGAGATGCAATACAGCCCGCGCCGAAGCAGACTGGCGCTCCCATGGTCAGTGTGATCCGGCAGATCTGGCGAGATCTGTATGTAATCGGAGATTGCGCCCAGGAAGTTCAGGCTTGTTCTGTGTCAGCGCTCTCCGCAGGGGACGACGGATCCATAGGCGGGTTACGGTTCAGCCACTCGTATAGATCGTCTATCTGGGCAAAATCAAGCAGTGCAACGGCCAGTTTCTCCAGTTGGGGCACAATCAACGCCCGAATGCGTTCGGTCGTCTGCGCATCCAGCGTACCAAACCGCCGCGTGCTCTGAATAATTACTAGGTCCGCCTGACCCTGCTGGATGCCCTTTTCTAGACCCTTTTCCATACCCATTGTCATCAGTTCCATCGTAACCTCCTTTTCGGTCGGCTTTAGCTGCGCCAGCGCTTCCTGAAAGCGGGTCTCTTCGAGCGCATTCAGCTTCAGATAGGTGTTGATAAAGCCCAGAATCAGTTCCTGGCGGGCCGGGGTGAGCTGCAAGGGTGACAGGGTCCGCACACTCGCCAGCCGTACTTCCGGGCGCTCGTCCTTAGCCATGCCCATCTTGACCAGCAGCGCGCTGGCAACCGGGTTCAAAACGCCAGCATAGTCACGCCAGTTCAGGCGGCGCAACTGAATGACCTGGTAATTAAATTGTAGCACGTCAAAATCGGGAAACGCTACCCGATAGCTGGCCGGTTCGATTCGATCCACCGTGTCATACGAGAACAGCACAATCGGGTAGACCGGCAGCCGGTATTTGAAGTGCAGTAACGCAAAGTAACGAAACATGCGCTCCGGAAAGGGCGGATCGTCGCGCACCTGCGCTTGGGTTTCGACCAGCACCAAAAAGAAGGAGGGTGTCTCGCGGAAGCGCGCCTTGACGACGATATCCGCCTCGAACTTCTCGCCGCTGGTAACATCGGTGAAGATCTCTTTGTCCAGAAACTCCAACACACTGGTGTCAAGATAGCGCAAAACTTCGGGATAGAACAGATCCAGAAACTCAACAAAGAAGGTCGTCAGCAGCTCCTTGAAAATGCGGTCGTGGTCAATCATCGTTGTTGCT
>JAKSDJ010000973.1 GCA_022360155.1 Chloroflexales bacterium
CAGATCGATCACAATGTGGCTGAAGCTCTGTGATGCACTGTCAAGGTTTGATACCTGGGTCCAGCTTGCCCCACTGTTGTCGCTGATGTAGACCCGGCGGCTCTCGTCACTGCCAGTTGCCCGCACCCAGAAGTCGAGAAACACATCAGTCTGGCCGCTCAGATCAACCTCCAAAATTAGCGAAGCGATTGCCCCACCGCCTACCTTCTGACCAAGGGACATGCTTTGAGCACCACTGCGAGCGTAGTTGGTTGTAAGCTCGACGGTCCCTGCTGAGCCAGTTGAAGTTGACCATTCGGCGCCCAGCGTCGTCGCCTCGAAATCGTCAAAGAATGGAAAGCCCGCTACCTGGAGCATGTCATCGTCCGTTACTGCAGCCCGCGCCGTCTGCAGCATCCCAGGCTGTACGACGGCGAGCATAAGCAGCAGCAAGGCGCCCAAAGTTGCGAAACGTTTCGTCCACATTGTTTGAATCTCCTTCCTCAATGAATGATAACAACGACCCGCGACATCCTATGCATCATGCAGCGACCCGTTCACCCCTCATCGTGCAGGTGACGTTATGCCGGTGATGGGTTGCTGTAGAACAGGCGTTCAATGTACACTGCTTGCGACGGCGATAGCATTGCACCTCACATCGTCTGAAGCTGGCGCCCGCACTGAGTACAGAAGCGGCGTGCGCCCTGACCAGGTGCGCCGCAGCCCGGGCAATCCACTGCCTGTGCCACAGCAGCGGAGCCTAGGGTTCCTTGCGCTGAACTCGTGAAAACCTGTCGATAAATCCCGTAGTTCGTCAGGCACATCAGCGGCATGGCCAGCATGCCAATGCCGGGGATTGACTGGAGCATGATTAGGAAGATGTTGAGCACCCGCACGCCCCAGCGGGTCAGGCAGCCAATGCTACGTGGCAGGTAGCTGCGCAAACTGCTAATCAGGCTGAGCCGGTAGTAGACCATCGCTGGCACTAGACCTGCCAGCGGGATCAGGCCTAGCACGAAGGTGATGAGTGTTGTGCGAGTCAGTTTCGCGTCCAGCATACGAATGAAGCTATTCGCCCCGCTGATGTCGCCGAAGGTGGTAGTGCCGCAGCTTTCACAGCTCTGCTGGACTGCCTTTGCGTGTAGGCGCGACGCGCAGCTTGGACAGCGCTTGCGGGCCATCAGCTGCAGACGGTGCGTTGTCGGTTCAACGACTGGAGTGTCGCGGGCCTGACCAAACAGACCCACCTGGCGCACTTCCTCGCGGGCCAAGTGGCAGGCGGGGCAAAACGGCGCCGAAGGATGGGTCGGTGTCGCGCAGTTAGCGCAGGCAATGTATATCCGTCGCTCGCGATGCTCGAAATACCTGCGGATGAAAAACAGGGTCGCAATCGTGATGCCGGCCATGATCAGCGCCAGCGATGGCAAGACAAACATGATGAGCGTGCCAATAGCGGTCCATCCGGTTTCGGTCCAGTGCATGAGAGTTTGCAGGCCCAGGGTATTGTCTTCATCTATCTCCTCGATAATCTCGGCCACCGCGGTCCGTACTCTGCCGAGAACCCAGGCGATAGCTGCCAGCAGGCCAGCCCACACGACAGTCAAGATGTGGCCAAGCCAGACCAGAGCAGCGTCCAGTGGGGCCGCAGGGCTAAACCCTGCGGTGCCAACATCGCTGCCCAACGCTGCCACGGTGACTGGTGTAACCGGCAGCAACGATGCGAGGAACTCGAGGAACAGCGTCACCTCGGTGTCGGCAAAGGTGTAGGTGACGACGAAGGCACTGCCCGGCTGAACCAGCCAGAGCGACTGATTGTACCAGAAGCGCAGATCATCACTCGAAGCGGCGCCAAGCTCGAACAGGGCCAGCAGGCCGAGTATCATGAGCACTGTGTCGCCCAGGAGCCATGGGGTCGCCGCCAGGCCGCCGTAGCTTGCGAGTTCAATACCGGCCGGGGCAAAGCGCGCAACGGCATCAGCGCCAGAGATCGACAGCCCCAAGCGAGCGAAGAGAGCAAAGCCAAACACAGTGAGGAATGGGCGGCTGGTGAAGAAAGTTGTGCTAGCTGTACCCTGGATGAAAAGTGGCAATAAACGGGTAATTTCCATATTCTCCCCACTCTTTCGGACAATTGAAGACGACAACCGACATCTATGCGCAATGCAGCCGTAGTGGTATCGCCCGGACTGACAGACCATTACCGGGGATGCGCGCAACGAGCAATGCTCCTACTGCCTATCGATCATGTGGTTCAGGAAGAGGGCCGAGCTGCCGTTTCATCAGTTTTTCTGTACCACTATGGCTTACAATGCCGCCAAACCTGTGTACCAAGGAGGAATCTTCCATGGTGTGTAACTATTCCGTTTGTTTTCTAGCGGTTACATGCCGTTTTATATGGTCGCAAGAGGATGATGTGGAGGGGTATTGCCCCTGTTGCAGAACACATCTTATCCTTTGCTGGTTGTGGTATAATAAGCACTGTCTTAATGCCTACTGAACAGGATAGTTGTTATACATATGGTTGCGATCGGCGCCAGACCTCGGATCCGGTCCACGCTACCGCCACCGTGCAGCAGGAATAGAGCTCCTATCGAAGGCGCTCGTCTACTGTGTCTGCTATCAGAGCCAGCATGTGCTGTGGGCTGTGCCGGGTCGTGCCGACGCCGATCACGCTTCGTATGCACCGGCGACCAGATCGCTCATGAATACTGGCTGGTCGGACACCTCCGCGATAGAGCAATGTCATTCACGAATATGCTAGTTCGTTAGGTATGTGTTCTTAGCATAGCAGACGCATCCCGGTGCGGCAAGCGTCCAACTGCCACAAAAACTGCCACAGCGCGAAGAACAGCATGGAACACACGTTATGATTGTGGTAGAGTCGCTCCCATCAACACAGAACGGACGCTCCTGCGGTAACATAGCTTGTTGCAATAGCAATATCCGCCGACTGCGAACGTCATACGCAGTGTGAGGTTCCTATGAGCGCTACCAACTTTGGCAAATGGCTGCAGCACCTGCGCAAAAAAGCCGGTCTCACCCAGCGCGCGCTGGCCCAGCACATTATCTGCTCAACGTCGGCTCTGCGGAAGTACGAATCGGGGGAGCGCCGGCCACCCGCCGAGCAGATTGAGCGCCTGATTGAGCAGTTGTCAATCGATCCCAGTGAGCAGGAGACCTTTCGCAAACTCGCGCGGGCGCCGTTGTCGGCAGCGCCAACTCCGCCGACCGATATGCGCCCCGCACGCTATCCGGGCGCGCTGCCGATTCCTCCCGGCCCCTTGATCGGGCGCGACCAACTGATGACGAGAGTGCGTGACCGGCTGCGTTTGCCGGCCACCCGCCTGCTGACCCTCACCGGTGCGCCCGGCATCGGCAAAACCCGGCTGGCGCTTGAGGTTGCATCCCAGCTGCGCTACGCCTTCGCCGACGATGTCTGTTACCTGACCCTGGCGCCCCTCAGCAATGCGCATCTGGTCATCCCGGCCATCACGCAGGCGCTGGGTGCGGCGCAGCCGGCGCCACACGACCCGGTCGAACTGCTGGTCCAGAGTTTGCAGGAGCGCCAGGTGCTGTTGGTGATCGACAACTGCGAACATGTCCTGGAAGCCGCGTGCGACCTGGCGCGAGTGATCGCGCGCTGTCCCTTTGTCAAGGTGCTGGCGACCAGCCGGACAGCGCTGAATCTCCGCTCCGAACGGCGCGTATCCGTTCCACCGCTGGAACTCCCGCCGGAGACGCCCGATGTCGCGACTGTCAAGCGCGCCGCCGCCGTGCAGTTCTTCGTCGACCGCGCCGCCGCCGTGGTTGATGACTTTGTCCTGAGCGCCGCGAATGCGGCGGAGGTCGCGACCATCTGTCGGCAACTGGACGGTATTCCGCTGGCGATCGAACTGGTAGCTGCCCGCTGCGCTGATGAGCGCTTGCCCAAACTGCTGCAACAACTTGACCGCCGGCTGGTTCTGCTCACCGATGGCCCACGCGACCTGGAAGCGCATCAGCAGACCCTGCGTAGCACGCTTGCCTGGAGTTACGATCGGCTGCCGGCGGCGGAGCAGCAGCTCTTTGCGCGCCTCGGCGTGTTTACCGGCGGGGCGGCTCCAGCGGCGATTGCATACGTAGCGAGAAACACTGTTGCGGTGCCTGCCCCGGATGCGGCAGTGCTGGACAGCACGCTTGATCCGGCACTCCGCCAGGCTTTGGGTCACCTGATCGACAGCAATCTGGTCCAGGCGGAGCCAAGAGTCGACGAAACGATTTCCCGCATTGTGATGCTTGAGACGCTGCGTGAGTATGCGCTGGAGCAACTCGCGCTGCGCGGCGACCTGGCCAGTGTCCGCGATCGTCACGCGGTGTACTACCACGCCCTGGCCTTGCGCGTCGAACCGGATATTCGCGGGCCACAGCAGGTGCAACTGATGGATACGCTGGAGCAGGAGCATACCAATATTCGTGCGGCGCTGGCGTGGTCAGCCCAGGCACAGAAGCACCAGCTTGCGCTGGAAACCGCCGGGGCGATCTGGTGGTTCTGGTATACCCGTGCGCATATCCACGAAGGACGAACCTGCCTGCGGGCCATGCTCGACGCCACCCAGGATTGGCGCCGACAGTTGCTCGCCGGGCAGATCGATTCCGACGATCAGTCTGTGCGGGCACAAGCTTCTCGGCATATGAAAGCCCTCCATGGCGCCGGTGTGTTGGCGCACATTCAGGGCGACAGTACCGAGGCGCAAACCTGGCTGAGTGAGAGTCTGGCAATTAGTCGTCAGCTCAATGACCTGGCCAGTATCGCGGCGGCGGTCACGAACCTGGGAGCGATTGCCCTGCGCAACCAGGCGTACGCGCAGGCGCGGGCGCTGTATGAGGAGGGTCTGGCGGTCCGGCGCAGCATGGGCGATCACCATGGCATCGCTTTTAACCTGAACAACCTCGGCATCATCGCCCACGAGCAGTGCGACTATGAACGGGCGAGCCAGCTCTATACCGAGAGCGCCGCTATCAAGCGCCAGTTCAATGATCGGCGCGGCCTGGCCATGACCCTGATCAACCACGGCATTGTCGCCCGGGTGCAGGGCGATCTTGAGGCGGCCCGCGTAATGGGTCAGGAAGGCCTGGAAATCTGTCAGGAACTGGCCGATCAATGGGGGATCACCGGCGCGCTGACCAACCTGGCGGCAGTGGATCGGTTGTGCGGCGACTATGACGCGGCGCTGACCCGCTATGCTGGAGCGATCGATCTCGCGCGCAAACAGGAGAATCGCTGGATCATCATTGAGTGCCTCGAAGGCATCGCTGGGGTTGATGCTGCCCGTGGTAATGCGCCACGCGCGGCGCGCCTGCTGGGAGCTGCACATGCTGCCCGTGGACGCATGGGAGCGCCGCTGCCGTTACCGGAAAAAGATGATTATAACCAGATGTTCGAGATGGCCCGCGCACAGATGCCGAATGCCGAATGGGAGCGTCGCTGGGCGGAAGGCCAGGCGTTATCCTTGGACGCGGCCATCAGGCTCGTAGACGACGACGGAAGTCTTCCACCGGTTTAGACGACGAACGAGCGGCCTGTGTAGGTCTGGCGGAACAGCTTGGCAGTTGAGGGGAAATACGCGCTGCACGCCAGAATCCGGGGTCATCCCAACAGTGCTGCGGTGCGCCGCCAGGCGTTTAGTGATCGGTCGTCACCTTGAACACGAGCGCCACCCGCAAGACCTGCTCGGCCGTCGGTTTGTTCTTGCCCATACGGTAGGTCATGCAGTTCTTCAAGGTAGTCACTGATCGGCGCGTCCGCATCAGTCAGCATGGTGGCGCGACGCTGCGTGATGGATGAGGCAGAAAAAGACTGCTGCTGTATCAGAAAAGCCCAGGGGCCACCGCAGTTTTCGGGTGGTGCAGCGTGTGCGCCACCCGTACCGGTGGGGTACGTCGCACCGGGCCTGGTAGCTACGGCTGCGCCAGGCGTACCGCGTGCTGCCAACAAGCACAGAAATCCTACTCGGACAGAAAGCGTTCATACGGCCGAACGTGGAAGGTGGCGCGGGACACCTGGATCGGATCATCGCGGAAACCGGGCGTTCCAGGGCACCATATGCCGTCGTCGCACCCGCGACGACGAAAGCGGTGCAGATGGATGTCTTTCCCGCCAAAGGCTCCCGGAATGGTGTCGTGCCAGGCAAGCCTGATGCGGCGTTATGGGGACGAGGATGCACCGCCAGATCATAGGGCTGATGTCGCGCTGCCGGATGCGGCATTGGTCGATGTCATCGGATACGCCAGGACGATCGGTCATCACCACGCCCTGCTCGTCCAGGTGCTTGGAATACCGCTATCGGAGCAGATCGAGCGGCGGAGGGCACGGCGCATTGAGACGGAATAGTCGTCTTTCTCCTCGCACTAGCGTGTGCGGGAGAGCGTTGCCCTGGGCGAGCCCCGGTCGTCAGTGCGGCTACGAGCGGAAACCGCATAGGAATGGGACAGAGCGATGTGACTGCTGGCGCTTCAAATGGCTGCGTTCCCGCATCCGAATGCGCGAGCCCCAGTTTTGTGATGGTCCCCTAAAAGGAGATACATCCAATGGTACGACGATTCGGCGGGGTAGTTCTGGTCGCGCTGGCGTTGGGAATGGGACCGCTTACGGCTGGAGCTGAAGGTCGAGGCGAATGCCGCACTGCAAGCGTCGGACATCAGGGTCAACGGCAATATTCAAGCCGAGAACGCCGCGCAGGTTGCCGTCGCCCGGCTCATCCGTTGGCGGCAGCATCCAGGTCGTGCAGAGCGGTTCAGCCAGCATCAATACAGTGCGGGTTAACGGCGACATTCTGTTCGATGACAACCGAGGCAGTCTGACGGCGAATGGGAACAGGATTGGGGGCGGCTTGCAGGCCTTCCAGAACAGCGGCAGTCTCTCGATCACGTCGAACAAGCTTGATGGCAACTTGCAGTGTAAAGCTAACACACCGGCGCTCACCGGGGGCGACAATGTCGTATACGGAGTTAAGGAAGATCAATGCGCCCGACTCTAAGCTAGATCCGGCTATGTGATATATCAAGCGCCCCTGGCGGAATGTTCCTGCCGGGGGCGCTTTGCGTTTTGCATTGTGTACACCGGTGCGGGGCGTTCTTATGCGATCTCCATGCGCACTGCCAGCAGCGGCATCGTGAGAGATAGCGCTACACAATCGGCGGTGCGTCGAGCCAGGTCCGCAATTCATCGCGATGGGTGAAATCCAATATTGCCAGCGCAAGGTCATCCAGTCGCTCGACTGGCAAAGCCGCAATCTGCGCTGTTAATTCTTCATCAAGCGGCCCCAAGCGCTTCTCGGCCAATCGCTGCGCCAGGTCACGCGCCGCCTCGGCGCGGCCCTCGGCGCGGCCCTCGGCGCGGCCCTCGGCGCGGCCCTCGGCGCGGCCTTGCTCCATACCTAATCGTTCTGCTGTCGAAATATACTTCATCTGCTGCGCCTCCTCGTACGCCTTGATCTGCTGCCAGACCTGGGCGTCCAGATCGTCCGGCAAGCGTAACAGCCAGTCAATAAATCGATACAGATCCAGGATGATCTGGCGCTGATAGCCATGCGCATATAATTGTCGGGTTAACTGAAATTTGACCTGTGCTCGCGTCGGCGCATCTCGCCGTGTCGCCTGCACCGCCAGATGCGCTAACACGACTGTTGCAAACGGGTTGGCGCTCGTGGCCAAATCTGCCTGCTGCACTTTGTAATCGACTATTTTGACGGACGGAAACCAGAAGCGAATGCCGCATCCCCACAGAGCATAGCCAAATTCACTTGGGCGTCAGGTAGCGCGCTCATCACCCAGCACTGCCAGGCTGACAATCGGATGGTGATACCGATCGAAGAGCCGGTAGTGATACACAAACATGCGTTCCGCAAAAGCTGTCTCTTCCTGACCCTGTATCTCGATGTCAGACACCCACCGCTGAAGCGGGTGGGCTTGTGCTCGCTCCTCCGCCTGTAGGCGGCGCAGCACCAGAGGCCGTCTGACGGGCGGCCCGAAGGGCGATAGTCACGGCAGCATTCGTGTCAGCGGCAGCCGTATGGCCGCACCAGAGACAACGGAAATGGGCCTGATCGACACGGTTGGCTTTCGCGCAGTGGCCGCAGACCGCACAGGTCCGACTGGTGTTGCGCGGGTCGACCGCCACAACACGGACGCCTGCTTGGGCAGCTTTGTAGGCGAGAAAGCTCCGCAGTTGCCGAAACGCCCAGGAGTGGCGCGCACGGCGCTGCGCCCGTCGAACCGTGGCTCGCGCGCGGATGTTCGTCAGATCCTCGACGGCGAGTGCCTTACGGGTCGTGCGTGCCTTGGCAACCAGCTGTTTGCTGATGCAGTGGTTGACATCCTGCTGGAAGCGCGCCTCACGGCGGGCATTCTTCCTGAGCCGCCAGCGGGCACGGCGGGTGTTGGCCTGTTGAAGCCGCTGACGGTGGGTGCAGCGGCGCTCGCGGATGCGCTGGACATCCGCCCCGCTGTAGGTCGCACCGTCGCTGTCCGCAGCCAGGTTCACGATCCCCATGTCAACGCCCAGAAAGCCGGTTGGCGTGTCGGGTATGGGGGCGGCCTTCGTCTGCGTGATGTGCAAGCAGAACCGTCCGTCACGCTGCACCAACTCCGCGCCGCCAATCGTCCAGGTCGTGTCGTCCACGTGGCGGCGTTGATAGTCGCCCAAAACGAGGCGTCCCACCACCCGGCCCGTCAGCGTGTTCAGGCTGACCCGATCCATGCGCATCAGCCGATACGTACGCGCGTCATAGCGGATGCTGCTGTCCGGTTTGAACGTCGGGCAGGTAGCCGCGCCGTTGGCGCGCGCCGCGCGAACCGCCTCAGCCGCCTTATCCCTGGCGCAACAGGCCAGTTGCGCCCCCAGGCCGTACGTGCTGCGGGTGGGGCCGGAGACGATGTGGTGCAGTTTGTTTTTGTTGGTGATGCGCTCGTTCCACGCGACCTGTGCGCAGGAGGTGGCCGCCGCGTTGAATGCCGCCGCCGTGGACCGAATGGCGGTTGCGGCGTC
>JAKSDJ010000920.1 GCA_022360155.1 Chloroflexales bacterium
GGGATCACAAACTGGGATGGAGCGGAGCATCGGCACGTCAACATGTGGAATGCGCAAGCCGTGCTTGCGCGCGGCAGCATGGCTGCCGCATTCCATACCCCTTTTCAGACAGCCTCTTAGATTTCAGATGAACAGGTGTTCCGGATTCGAAGTTCGAATGTCATACTCCCGCGGTTCGGCGGCAAGCCGTGGCGTTTGGTGCGGCAATGCAGCGCTGTGGTGATGAGGTGCTACCATCGTGGTAGCACCTCATCGCCTTGGCAGCCCTGCTTCGAATTGCTGGCGAGTAGTTTGGGCGGAACAGGATTGCTTACGGTGTACTCTAGCCCGATGAATCCGAAGATGTTGGCTCAGTGTCGGGCAATTGCGGCGGTGCAATATAGTCGTAGGGAATCTCGCCGGTCAGGCTCTCCAGAAAGGCAATGATGTCGTTCACTTGCGTGTCGGTTAGTTCCCGGCCAAGCTGGTGGCGGCCCATCATGCGAACCATTTCGTCGAGCGTTGTGATGCTCCCATCGTGAAGGTAGGGCGTGGTTTCGGCAATATTCCGTAAACTCGGCACCTTGAAGACGTATCGGTCATTCTCTTGCCCGGTTATATCAAAACGGCCAAGGTCATCGGTTATATACGCTTGCACAATGCCCAATTTTTGATACATCATGCCGCCCACTGCAGCATTATTGTGGCATGTGGCACAGCCCACAGTCACAAAGGTAGTAAGTCCGCGCTGCTCCTGCTCCGACAACTGCGACGTATCGCCTTCGAGGAATTGGTCAAAACGGGATGGTGTTAGCAGGCGGCGCTCAAACGCGCCAATTGCCGTTGCCGCATTTTCGTACGTAATCGGGTCGGGATCATTGGGGAACGCCGCTGCAAAGAGCGGATCATACCCTGAAATAGCCCGCAGCGCTGCGGTAACATCATCACCGCTTGGCATGCCCATCTCAATTGGATTGACGATTGGCCCTTTAGCCTGGTCCTCGACATCGGGCGACCGTCCATCCCAAAATTGAGCGATATGGAGGGCGGCATTGTAGACAGTCGGCGCATTCCGCGACCCGCTTTGGCCGTCGTGGCCAACCGAAGTTGGCAGCCCATCAACACCGTACTGGTCGAGCGCGTGGCAGCTATTGCAGCTTACCTGCTGGTTGACCGATATCCGCGGTTCATAGTACAGCATCCGGCCCAGAGTGATTATCTCATCGGTGAGTTGATAATCACTTGAGGACACCTTGTTCGGCAGCGATGCAAAAGAACTCAGCATCGCTGCTGTGACAATTTCCTTACTCGTACTGTCAGTCGTTTGAGTGCTTGGCGTCTCTTCGGTCGGTGTATCTGCGGGCGTAGGCTGACCACAACTGACAACGAGCGTCGCACCGATGAGCAATGCGAAGGCTGATCCGAAAAACGTCCTTGGTTTCATATGTAACTCTCCTCTCCTAAACTATATATCTATTCACAGGGCAAGCAGCACAAGGCAAGATAGGGAGAACGCACAAATAAGCAAGTGCGTTTTGACGTCTATCCAGCTTGTGATGTTACACAGTTGGTCGGACTGTGCTCCTGTGTCCACGACAGGCGCACGCGCAGACGGGGTTGGGGTCAACTTGGGGGCTTGGGGGCAATGTTGGCCTCACACCAAATCCATGACGGCCATCTTGTGCATGCTCAACTTGAGCGAAGTCTATAATTCCAGCGTTTTCATTGCGGTGCATACCTGGTTCAGCCGGGGGATTGAGGAGGTCATATTCGTATAGAACAAGCCAGAATATATCCAAACTCCGCATGCAAATGTGGAGATATGTCAATTCCCAGTGCTGTCTTATGCTAGCTTGATAGCGATATTCTTTTCTGTTATGGACACGACTTACGCGATACAATGACCAGCCTCATCGAGAAACTGTGCTCAATCGCGAGTCGTACGACTGAAGCCTACCCGAAAAGCTGAGGCTGAGCTTGATCTCCTGTATCACGATGAGTTGGCGTCAGCATGACCTGAGTCAGGTTGCAGGCTTGGCGGATAGAATATCAATGTGGGAACCGGCAAGTCCTTTGGGCATAGAGGGGGTTAGTGGAGGGCGACACTCGTCCTGAAAACCTTCTCTGTGCCCGAATTTGTTCTTGCAACGGGCATTGAGACAGATAAGATTCAGTTACATATGTTCTAGATACTAGTATACAGCGGAATCGTATCTCAAGTCAATTCGCCTCACGATGAAGATTTTGTAATATTGTCTCCATGGCCTTCTTCGCGTTACAAGGCATAGAATGGTGTTTTCCTCATGGCAATATAGGTGTATCCTGAGGTTTCTCGCCTGTACAAGCCTAACAATGTTTGGTTGTACGCTATCGTATCGCTTTTAGGCGTTTTTATGACAGGACCATACGCTATGGCGGCGCAGTACACGATTATTACTGTTGATTGTCGAAAACCTTTACGCTACTATAGCCATACATGGCTGCTGTGTACTGTTCAATAGCTAGCATTGAGCGTTTTCTGCGTATATAATAAGTGTGATTTAGATTTTTCATAACCGCCCCCATGGGTGTAGGTACGCGAATGGAAGCAGCACATGTGGTGAAGTAGAGTTATAGGATTCCTGTGACTGAACAACGTGACAACCTGATTGGTCGCACGCTCGGCGGCTATCGTATTGAGCGGAAAATTGGCATCGGCGGGATGGGCGCAGTCTATCAGGCTACTCAGTTGCGCTTGGGGCGTCAGGTTGCGCTGAAAGTGTTGGCGCCTGCGCTAGCCCTCGACCAGGAGTTTGCCGCTCGCTTTATCCACGAGGGCCGCACGATCGCAGCATTAGAACATCCGAATATTATTCCGATCTATGAAGCTGGAGAAGCAACGCTCGATGAGATGCTTGAGCCGTTGAGCTATTTGGCAATGCGCTATGTCAGCGGTGGTTCGCTACGCGATCTGATCGCGCGTCAGGGATCGCTCGACCCGATGCGCACGCTTGCGCTGCTGAGTCAGGCTGCGGCTGGGCTGGATGCTGCACATCGCCATGGGATCATCCATCGCGATATCAAGCCGGGTAATCTCCTGATCGAACCTGGTGCTTCGGACAAGGGCCGCGAACGACTCTTTATTGCCGACTTTGGTATTGCCAAGAGCCATTATGCTGCATCGTTCAAAACTCAGACCGGCACATTTCTGGGAACGCCCGAGTATATGGCCCCTGAGCAATTTCGGGGCGCTCCGGTCGATCAACAAGCCGATGTGTATGCCCTAGCGGTGGTTTGCTATGAAATGCTGGCCGGATATGCGCCGTTCCGCGCCGAAACGCCGGCCATGGTGATTTATCGTAAGTTGAGTGAGCCTGCGCCGCGACTCAACGCGGCGCAGCTTGGTTTACCGCCAAGTCTCGATGCAGTCCTTGCTCGTGGCCTGGCTGCTCATCCTCACGAACGCTACAGCAGCAATCAGGAACTGGTCGCCGCTCTGCGTGTGGCGCTGGCCGAAGCGCCAACAGCGGTATCGCAGCCTCTCGCCCTGGCGGTTGGCGCTGCGGGTGATGGCGCAGCGTGGCGGGTTGAGCAGAAGGATATTCCTGTTCAAGCGAAGCCCCGTCCTGCGCCATCGGCCCCTCCGCAACCAGTTCAGCCCGGCGCGGCTCGTCGTTCGAGTCTGCGTTCACTGGTTGCCTTTCTTCTGGGCAGTATCGTGGCGTTGGTCGCTCTCGTCTTCGTGTTCTTGAATAGCGTTCAATCGCCAGGCTTCTCGCCGCAGGCGCCGGCTAGCATAGCAGAGACAGTGGGCGTTTGGCCCGCCATTACAGAACTGATTGTCACACCCGGTGCTATGCCAACTTCTACGCCAGCCGTTGCGCTGCCGCCCTTTCCCGAGCAGCAGCTCGAAACCATGCTGAACCAGGCTGGCGGCGACTTCGGAGTGATGGCCTACAACGAGCAACACGATGCTCTGGTTTATAGGCGCAACACCGATCAAGTCTTTCCGGCAGCGAGCTTGATTAATCTCCCCATTGCACTTACGGTCTATGATCTGGCGCAACGAGGCGAGCTCAGCCTCGATCAGCAGTTGGTGATGGAAGCATCTGATATCACCCAGGGGAACGGAGTCATTCGCAATGATCCCATTGGGACAAGCTATAGCCTACGTGAGTTGTGCCGGTATATGTTGCGCAACTCTGACAATACCGCCGGGAATATGATCCTCAAGCATATTGGCTTCGCGCCGGTCAATGCGCTCATGGGTCGGCTTGGCGCCAATCAGACCCAAGTACAACGCTACTTTCTTGATCTGGAGTTGCGCCAGACCGGACGTGATAACCTGACGAGCCCGGCAGATATGCTACTCTTGCTCCAGCAGCTCGAACCGGGTACGCTGCTCGATCTAGGCGCCACACAAGAGTTGCTCACTGCGCTGATCCAAAACCCCGACCGAAGCAAGCTGCTGGCCTTATTCCCGCCCAATATCAGTGTTGCACATAAGACTGGAACCCTCCCAGTGACCGATAACCAGAACAACGGTGTTGAGCACGACGTTGGTATTGTCATCCTGAGCGATCAGCGTTACATTGTTGTACTGATGAGCCATAATCTGCCTGATAACGAAGCCGGTCGCGCCGCTATCGCCGGTTCGTCCAGCCTGATCTTCGAATATATGCAAAGACTAGCTCTCATTCAATAACCGCCGAAGCAGCATCGTTTGAAGAGGTGTCATATGAGCTTTCCGCCTGCATTCACAGCATTGTTGACGCCGATCCGCAGTGTTGGCCGGTTTCTGGACAGGGGCGCAACGAGTGTAGTTTCACTTCGACGGCGAATGCCCTGAATCTCCTCGTCGGTGCAGCCCGCTACCACAAGGACGAATTCATCCGCGAAGCCGGCTTGCTCTTTCAGCCCGATCTCGGCGGCACGCTTCCCCCGCTCAAAGCCTGGCACTTGCGGCGGCGCGGGTATGGCGCGCATTTCGGCAACCTTGCGCAACCGATGCCGAGGCCGTCCGCCGTGATCTGATCGATCGCGGCGTACCGGTGATCGTAGATATTTATTCGGTGCTACAGTTCGGTGCGATCAGGGTGTATGGCCAGCACGCAACGGTGTTGGTTGGCTACAGTGAGCCGTGCGTCGTTGCGGCGGAGTGCGGCGCGAAGAAAATTACCTCGTTGACGCCCAGTAGCCGCGTCTGGGTGAGTTCGACTTACGCAGCAACGATGCCGATCGTGACGGCTATGGCATACCAGAAGTCTTCCCCGGGAATTGCACCCTGAGTTGCGCCCAATTCCTCCGCCTCTTCACCAGCCGCAACTACTGCCCAGTTTTTCGCTCACGGGCCGAGCACGACGCTTGGCGCCAGGAAACAATAGCGCCGACACGGCGTTTCCCGTTGTTTGGCTGGTTTCTCCAGACGCTGCTCTTCGGTTTCGCCGACCGGCTGTGAGCGCCAATCAATCGTCCGGCTCCCCATACAATACTCGGCGTA
>JAKSDJ010000730.1 GCA_022360155.1 Chloroflexales bacterium
GGGGCTCGGCGGCGGGCGGCGTCTTGGGCTTCCTGGCCGGCGGTACCGGGCTGATCGCCGATACGGTGGTCGATGAACGGCGCGCGCCGCGGTATGCCCTGCGCCCGTCCAGCTGCACCCCGCGCAGCAACGCCGGCTTGGTTGCCGCGCCGGGCCTGCGGGCGCGCTTGCGGCAAGGCGACCTGCCCGCCCTAGGGGGCAGCGGCGCGCTGCTGTTGGGCGGCACGATCAGCGGGGCGACCCAGGCGCGCGGCGATCGCTTGGACAATGCCTGCTACGCACCCCGCGCCCGCTTCCGCCGGGCGCTGACCGCCGCGGGTATCGGCGTCGGCGCCGCGGGCGTCGGCGCAGCTGCGGGGCGATTGGCCATCAATCGGCTAGTGCGAACAGGTTATTACCGAGGCGCGCCAGTGGCAGCAAATTGGACTGCGACCGGTGTGAGTGCTGTAACCAGTACTTTTGCAAGTTGGGTTGGGGGAAATGTGGCCGCACGCCATCTTCCCTACATGCGATAATTGGGGTAGGCCATACGATGGGCATCCGCCGGTACAGTACATGTTAGCTATACAGGCGGATTGCCCAACTGGAGGACATCCATGCAACCAGCTTCAAGCGGCGAAATTGTGGCTAGCTTTTGTTTCTTCCTGTTTTTCATAGGGGGGGCGTTTACATGCTGCTTTCAAGCGGTTTTGCCCCTATTGCTTTGTTGGGAATCGGCACCGGCCTGATAGTAACCATAGGCCTCGCCCTCGTATTTCGTCGGCATGCGCGGCGTCTCGCCAACCAAGCTCTCCCTGAGCCATCGCACGACAAGAAACCGCGCACAGCTCCCTTGAACATGGCTTCGGTCATCGGGGTTGCCGGAGCTGGCGTGATAAGTCTCATTTGGGGTGAACCGGGAGAGCTGTTTGGCATTATGATCCTTGGCGTTATGGGTACGGCATTTTTCGGATGGATGCTCCTCGACATGATTCGCCACAACCGCCGCCTCGCTCGACAGCAGGACGAGCGCTGGCGCCCGCGCCGCGAATCATCCGAGCGCTGGCGGTCGTAAGCGCCGTCGCTGCACTGCGGCTTTGGGACGCCAACGACGGCAAGCGGCGGGGCGGCGCCGCGGCAATGGGACGGCTGCCCCTTGGGTTTATGGTGCGCAAGGGCGCGTACCAGGGTGCGCAAGATGAACGGCGCGCGCCGCGGTATGCCCCGCGCCCGTCCACCTCCACCCCGCGCAGCAACGCCGGCTTGGTTGCCGCGCCAGGCCTGCGGGCGCGCCTGCGGCAGGGCGCCCTGCCCGCCCTGGGGGGCAGCGACGCACTGGGTCGGAGTACCCGCCTGCAGTACGATGCCGCAGGGCGACTCACCCAGCATACCGATCAACGCGGCAGGGTGACCACGCTGACCTACGATGCCGCCGACCGCGTCATCCACGGCGATCAGACCGCCGATGGTCAGACCCGTACCACCCGCGCTACGTACACCGCAGTCGGCGCTCCCCTGTCTCTGACCGACGCACACGGCCACACCACGCGCTTCGGCCCCGATCCCGCCGGCCGCGTCATCAGCCAAACCCTCGCCGACGGGCGACAACTCGCTGTTCGCTTCGATCCGCGCAATAACCTGACCGGCCTCACGCCCCCCGAGCGCGGTCTGCATGCCTTTCATTTCACTCCGGTCAACCTGATACAGCAATATCAGCCGCCACCCTTGCCCGACGGCCGTCACACCCCAACCCAATACACCTATGATCTCGCCCAGCAATTGACCACCCTGACGCGCCCTGACGGTAGCGTATTGACCTTCCAGTATGATGCCCTGGGCCGCCCAACACGCAGCACCCACCGCGACGGCGTCACCCGTCTGCACTACGACGCCGTCACCCGTCAAGTGACACGCCTCAGCGCCCCTGATGCCGCCCTTGCAGTTGCTTATGACGCCGCGCTGCGCCCAACCGCCGTCACGTGGAGCGGCGCGGTCAACGGCACAGTAGGCTGGCAGTATGATCCGCTCGGTCGTCCGATCCGCGAGACGGTCGGCAACCAAGCGCCGATTACCATCGCCTACGATGCCAGTGGTGCGCCGACCCACGTGGGTGCAGCCACGCTCGTATACACAGCGACCGGCGATCTGCACGCCATCCACATCGACCAGAGCAGCGAAACCTGGCGCCACAACGGCTTTGGCGAACCCATCCACCAGACCGCTCAGGTCAACGGTCGACCGATCCTGCACAGCACCACGGAGCGTGACAGCCTGGGACGCGTCTTGACCAGCACGACGGCCCTCAATGGCACGAGCAATACGGACCGTTTCACCTACACGGCAATTGGGCAGTTGCGGAGCAGTACCCATAATAACCAAACGACCACCTATAGCTATGATGCGAATGGTAATCGTACCGCCACCACACTACCGAATGGAGCGGTCGTCGCCGCGACCTACGACGGTCACGATCGCCTCCTGACGTGGGGCGCGACCACCTACAGCCATACCGCCAACGGCGAGCGCGCGACCATGGCACGCGACGGCCAGACCACGACCTACGCCTATGACGCTAACGGCAACCTGAACGCGGTCACCCTGCCGGACGGCACGCGCCTACGCTATCTGCTCGACGGCCTGGGGCGTCGCCTGGGCGTCCAGGTCAATGGCGCACTGGTGCAAGGCTTCCTCTATGCTGACGACCTGCGCCCGGTGGCGGAACTCGACGGCGCGGGAACCATTGTCAGCCAATTCGTCTATGCCAGCCGCGCCAACGTGCCGGACTACATGATCAGGGGCGGCCAGACCTATCGCTTGCTCAGCGACGAGCGGGGCAGCGTACGCCTGGTGCTGAATGCGGCAACCGGACAGCTTGTCCAACAGCTTGACTATGATGCCTGGGGTGGTATCATCCAGGACAGCAATCCGGGCTTCCAGCCATTTGGCTTCGCGGGCGGGCTGTATGATCAGCGTACCGGCCTGACCCACTTTGGGGCGCGCGAATACGACGCAACGACCGGACGCTGGCTGCAGAAAGACCCCATCGGCTTCGATGGCGGCGACCGCAACCTGTACGCCTATGTCGGGAACGACCCGGTCAATTTTATCGACCCCGATGGGCAGCTCGGCTGGCTGGCAACCATGGCGATTGGCGCGGCCTTCGGCGCGGGCTTGGATCTTGCGGCGCAGTGGATGAGCGGAGCCTGTACGATCAATTGGACATCCGTCGGCATCAGCGCCGCCGTTGGGGCCGCAGGCGGCGGATGGGGTTCGTTCAAATTCCTTAACGGCTTGAGGATACGAGGACGCGCCTTGTGGAACGCCGCCGGGAGCGCGGGCATTGGGGCTGCAGCGCGCTATGGCAGTGGCCTTTTGGGTGTATCAACACCTGCCACCGCGACTGACATAGCTCAGAGTGCTGGTATAAGCGGGGCCTTTGGAGGCGCTGGTTCTTTTCTAGGCGATGTGGCAGGATTAGGCATCAATAATGCGATGCGATCAGCAGCCAGACGCCAAGAAATCCGCAATCTGGATATACCATTCGGTAAGAGGAACTTGATGCAAAATTTTGCCAAGCTGAACACCCCACGGCAGATCAACCCACGTACAGCGGCAAGCCTCGGCGCCAGCGTTGGGGTAGTTGTCAGCAACGGCCTGGCAAATAGCAACTCGCTGCTCCCGCTACTCCCGCCGTTTAGGCCACAACAACCGCAGCCGTGTGCTTGCACGCCGTAGGGAGCGCCACGAGCCGTGTTCAGAGCCTTATGCTGAACACGGCTCATCCCAGAGGAACATGTGCCATGGACTCCAACCAGATCTCGTTTGCCCAATTCTTCACACACTTGCACGGCGTACATACCTACAGCAAGAAAACACGCATCACCGAAAGTATGGCCTTAGGGGCAGGATATCTCATTGTCGTTAGTGGCGCCATTATCATGTTTCGCAGTATCTTTCTCCCCTTGCCCCCTGAGGTTCAACAGAGTGGCCTCCTGATTGCATGGTTTCTCTGTCTCATCATCCCGCTCTTCAGCTATCGATGGCTGCTCGATATCTGGTTTGGCAAACGGGTCTTTACCGAAGACGCTGTCCACGATACCTTTTTCGGTTTTGTGCGCCTCCGCACCTGGTCTGCCGCCTATGAGGATATTTGGATGCTTGACTACGAGCGCTATGGAGGCGAGTCGTTCCTGTTCTTCATACTGTACGATAAAACCATGCACCGTATGCGTTGCACCGACGGCATGCGCACCATCATCGATCAGCTCGCTCCACCTGCAGCATCGGCATCGGCGGACGAACGCTCGTGAGCGAGCTGCGCCTGCACGCTTTGCCGATGCCGATGTAGCCATCCAGCAAAGGGAGAGCGTGTGGCGATCCCGCTATCACCAGGGCTTCTATCACATATTGTGGACACTCCGTCAGTGTTATCAGAGAGCATTATATGAAACGGAACCCATCCAAACCAAAGAATGCTCCATCACGCCGAATCATGATCACTGTGCTGCTCCAAATTGGTATGGGAAGCGCTGTGATACGCCTCATCGGCGGACTGTTCATTGGCATAATCGTCATCCTCTGCATGTTGGGCATGAGTCAGATCTTGCATTTGAAGATCCCCAGTGACTTTCGCGTGCCAGTCATGGTCTGGAGTATCAGCGTCGAGATCCTATTAGGCTTTTTTCGGTTGGGTGAACTTTTCCTATCGGCTCACCAGGATGGATTAGTGTACGAGGAGTTCGACCGGCGCGAGAAAATCCTGATTGCGCTGATAATCGGGATAGATGGCACACTCGGTGCGGCATTCAGTGGGTTTTGCGCCGCCACACTGATAGCTAGAGAAAATAATCTTGATCTCAATGCGGCGGGGCCTTTGCTCATCATCAGTGCGATCCTTGCCATTGTAGCGAAATATACAAGCAAGTGGATTGTCGAGGCGTTTGTTTTACCACAATTCGAATAGCCCTCAATCATCGTCAACCTCGCGGCAATCCTGGGTTCCAGCTCTTTGACTGTGCGAGCGGAACGACATGAGCGCTGCGTACGACAGACACGCATTGGGGCAAGCATCGTCCATATTCCCCGTGTCGCCTACACCGCCAGAAGGAAGAATCCCGCATGCGCTTCTATGTGTCCCGTCGCCGGGGCCGCAGGCAGCGGATGGGGCGCATTCAAATTCCTTGGCGGCTTGGGGATACGAGGGCGCTTCGTGTGGAATGCCGCCGGGAGCGCGGGCATTGGGGCTGCAGCGCGCTATGGCAGTGGCCTTTTGGGTGTATCAACACCCGCCACCGCGACCGACATGGCATACAGCGCTGGTATGAGTGGGGCCTTTGGAGGCGCTGGTTCTTTTCTAGGCGATGGGGCAGGATTAGGCATCAATAATGCGATGCGATCAGCAGCCAGACGCCAAGAAATCCGCAATCTGGATATACCATTCGGTA
>JAKSDJ010001024.1 GCA_022360155.1 Chloroflexales bacterium
TCCATCCCAGTTTGTGATCCCGTTCTTGCCGGGTCAAACGGCTTTTCAGACAGCTTCTAAGACCTGAAAGGTCAGCTTTGAAAGGTATTGGCCCTAGATCTACCACAGGGCATGTGTAAAGTCAGAGAAACCATTCTTGAAGCTGGTTGTCAATGAGGCTTATCGGTTGCCAAAGGCTCAGCTATTCTGTATCGAGACGACTTTGCACATGCCCTAAGATCTACCACGCCAAGGATTACACAAGGTGCATTCAAGTGTTATACTATCGAATTGAAGGAACAACCATTGTGAATGGAGCTTGATCTTGGGTGGCACAGGTAAAGTGTTGACACCAACATTCAGTTCCTTGACCCTGCCGGCGATTATGGACACTTCCAGCCACGATCTCGTCGGCGGGTTCTTTGTGCCGCTCCTGTTGTGTGCGGTGCGCTATGATCGTGGCGTCGGCTTCTTCTCTTCCTCCTGGCTGCGGATCAACGCGCAGGGCATGGTTGCCTTCGCCGGCAATGGCGGACGGGCGCGCTGGGTCACCAGCCCGATCCTCGCTGTGGACGACTGGGAAGCGCTGCAGCTTGGCGACGCCGCCCGCGATGACGCGGTGCTGCGCCAAGCCCTGGAACGCAGCATTATTGTGGACCTTGTTGAGAGCCTAATTTCATCGCCTAGCATCTGACATGACGCTTGACTATTACAAATCAAAATTTGCCAAGCTTAGGGTTGACTCGAAGCCCTATTGGCCGGATGCCACCTTCAATCAAGCTCCATACAAGCCAATACTGCTCTTATCAATCATGGATCTAATAGCGCAACAAGTCATTGGCGCCAATATGATTGGTCTCAACGCAGACTTAGTAGACGCTTTTGAATTGTACTGGATCAGGATTATTGGCGCCAGCCGCGAAAGTAATCCGGTCATGCCTTTCAATCATATGCGCAGTGAAGGTTTCTGGCGCCTCGTTGATGCACACGGGACAGAATCGGATTTACGGAATATGGATCGTAATGAGATATTTCGTAGAATCAAAAATCAAGCGCTCTTCGCGCGTTTAGACAAAGAGCTATTTACATTGATGCAAATTTCTGACAGTCGCGATAGCCTGCGACGCGTATTGATCGAGCAGCATTTTTCACCAGAGGTGCGTTCAACCATTGCGGAAGTCAGCTATATCACAACAGAGTCATTTGAATATAGTCGCAATCTTCTCAATCGTTCACGTGGCCGCTTCAACTTAAAAGAGTCGCCATCAATTGATGAAATCTACATAACTGACGTGCGTTCAACAGCTTTTCGCCGCGTAATTGTTGGCGCATATCAACATACGTGTGCAGTCTGTCGTATTCGCATTGTGACGCCAGAGGGTCGCACGTCTGTGGCGGCGGCCCATATCGTTCCCTGGAGCCATAGCCATAATGATGATCCGCGCAATGGAATCGCACTATGCGGCTTGCATCACTGGGTTTTTGATCAAGGTCTGATTGCCATTACCTCAGAGTACACAATCAAGATCTCACCTGTTCTTGCGCTGGAAGAACAATACACGGAACCGCTATTGATGCTCGACGGAGCCGAGATTTTCAAGCCATTCGATCGCATACTATGGCCGGCGCGTGTCGCTCTTCGATGGCATATAGACAACATTTTCCGTTCAGCAAACCCATACACGTTGTTATAAGTTTGATAAGACTTCCTCCAGCTCAATCTCACGCTTAGTCAACTCTAATCCGAGGAGCCTCTTAAGGGCGCTAACTGTAAGAGTAATACTATCTCGCGACTTATTCATCTTGCCACGCACCATCGATCGGCCTTCCCACAGCGCTTTGTTATCACGCGACCAGTCAATGTCGCCGAGAACCATCAGTCGTTCGCGCCAATCCTCGGGATAATGAGCCAAAAGCTCGTGCCCAACCATACCAATAGCAAATAACGTAACTGTGTGAGAGTGGACATAGTTTTGACGCAGATAAGATGCTGTGACTTCTCTGTTAATTATCTGTCGCCATTCAGGAATGATACCGCCCATTGCCCACCAGAACTCGCGTACAATTTTGGCGCACTCGGTGCTGACTACATCTTTACTATCAATGTTAAGAAGCGCCTGTGTTGCTTGATAGACTGCGCTAAGCGTAAAAAGTGCGGTGGATCGGTTTGAAATTGTTGTTTTTTCTAACTCAGTCAAGCCTTGAAAAAGCGGCGCCTCATCAACAACTTGTCGTACTAGCGTAGCCAGATCACTAGGATCATGAAGTACTCGCTTTGATCGTGTAGATTGTATCTGGCGTTGATGGCATTTAATATAAAGATCAACTACTCGATCTAAATCCGGGTCTGGGATCAACATAACTGCAATAGTATCATTGCCCAAAGCAGCATTTTGGGTGAGCAGCGATTTGATCGCTGCCTGTCGATGTTGTCCGTCACAAAGAATCAACCGAGCGCTCATAGGTATTTGTATACGTCCTATTTCTGGCATTTCTTTTATACAAGATTCAAAAGTTACACTTTTATCCACAACTGCAACAAGAGGAAATAAAGTATAATCATTCTTGTGCGATGACAAATAATCGATCCACTCAACAATTATTGCCTCATCAATAGTGCGCATTTGGCGTATATTGACTGGGATCTCAGCTTCATTGAACAGAAAGAGACGCGATAATAATTGTAATGAACATTGAATCAGATAATAGTCATATTTACCCTGATGCCCCCATATTGCAGGAAAGGTGTAGTGACTCATATCCAAGGCGCCCCCTTCATAAAGTTCCCATTGTATGAAGTTTCATTGCTTGCCGTACCGCCAAATTTATTCATAAACCATACTGTACCAAAATGATCATGGCTCATTTATAGTTTGTGTGCAAGCACATAAGACAGACAATCTCATTCATCAGGCACCCCATTGGAAAGCCTATCATCTTATCTCCACATCAATGAGTGTTGGTCATGCTTAGGTGAGTATGAGCTATACACGTGCAGACGCAATGGGGGATGAGTTTGCGCTGCCTCATAGATATAGGTTGAGGAGAGATAAAGGCTTGTTTTCCCTAAATTGGGCTATGACGCAGGCAATCCCAAAAGGTCTTGAATAAAATGCGCCAGAGGCTCACCAGCGTACCTCCCGACCGAGATCTTCACGTAGTCGCGTCAACAAATCCTTATCAAAACGCTTTGCCGTTGTCTCAACATCACGCTGCTGTAAGCGATAGCTAACTAAGTCAGTCGTATCGCTTACCTCAAGAATGGTATCCACAGCTTCAAGGCTATGTGTTGTGGTAAAGAGCTGGATGTTATTTTCCACACATGCCCGGATCAACCATCTGAAAACATGATGCAGTAACTGGGTATGAATGGCTGTCTCCAACTCATCGATGAGCAGAACGCCATCGCGACGCAACGATATGATCGTTGCCATTAACAGCGCCCGCCGCATACCATCACCAAATGAACTCAAAGGAGCCAGGCCAAACGTTTTGTGTTTGATATAGAGGGTGGGTCGCTGCCCAGTCCGGGACCAAACTTCAAGATCCTGGACTTCCAAGTCAAACTGTTGCAATAGCGAAACTGCACCTTCTTTCAAATCTTGAAAGGCAGTTTCTGAGAGTTGTTGGATCTGAATACGCTCAACCCGATGGGCATGGGGCGTGATCATACTGACCGGCAGCATGGGACGGATTGTTTGCTGCCGCTGGATCAACGGCTCATCTTCCCAAAGTGAACATGTCTTGGAAA
>JAKSDJ010000074.1 GCA_022360155.1 Chloroflexales bacterium
GTGCCCAAGCGTCCAGATGCCGACTTGGAGACGCAGTAAGGCCGAATCAAAGATATATAAATCCATTCCCATGCGTTCACGATACTTTACCGTATGTGGAAAAAAGATGCAACCTATCATGTTTGGCACGGATATGCTCACGTTTCAGGAGTTTATCAGTCAGGAACCGTTGCCGCTTGCCACGATCCACAATGCAATCTTGCAATGTTTGCGTAACCGTGATGATGTGGTTGTCTTTGGCACGCAAGCGATCAATGCCTGCGTGGGTGAACCGCGCATGACCCAAGATATAGACCTTCTCTCCCCGCGTGCGGCAGAGTTAGCGGCGGAGCTACGAGCGTATCTAATCCAACAGTTTCACATTGCTGTGCGCATCCGCGCAGTGGGAGAAGGGCGTGGCTACCGTCTGTATCAAGTGCAGAAGTCCGGCAATCGCCATCTGGTAGATTTGCGATCAGTCACGAAATTGCCTATGGCGCAGCGGATTGAACAAGTCTTAATTATGGCCCCAGCCTAATTGATCGCCAGCAAGGTCGTTTCATACTATCAATGGCGGGGTAAGCCGAAGGCGGGCACAGATTGGCGTGATTTGGCGATGTTGTTGTTGAAATTTCCTGAGCTTCAGAGTGACTCAAGTTCAGTGGCAGATTGCTTAATGGCTTCTGGGGCTGCCCCGGCAATTTTAGCCGTTTGGCAGGAAATTGTCGCCACAGAGATAAAACCGGAAGATGATGAAGATGAATTTTGACGGCATGAGATCTCAATCGTAGTTGGGCCTATGCCCGCTTTCAAGACATGGTTTGCTTTCGATCGTCATGCAGAAGTCGTCAATATCGTGCGTATCTTCATAACCTGCTGAACCGTATCAATGCGACCTTCCGGCGGAAGTCCGGTTGAAACCCCTCTAATCATCGTGCGGAAGCGCGCCCCCGCAAAACTGATGCGCGTTATCCCGCGTCGTCGGGCGCTCCAGCTTTGTGCTGCGCTAACAGGGCGCGGATGACGTCGCGCCCCAGCGTTCGTGTGTTCTTGGCCCGACCGTTTGCTTGCAATGGGTTGACTCCAAGCTGGGTTTCCTCGTTGATGCGGCGGAGAAGGGGCCTGGCTACCTCATAGGCTTGGGTGTTGGCGTTGAATACCCGAATGCTCATACTTTCGTATTGCTCGATCTGATAGACGACCTCGCCGAGTTGCACCGAGACGACTTGGACCATATCGCCCAGCTCCGGCGACTCGCGGTAAGCGCCGGGCCGCCCCATCGTTCCCGCCAGGCTTTCTTGAATGTGTCGAATGAACGCCTTGATCGTGTGACGGACATACTCAGCAATCGGCGCTATTTCGGCTTGGGCCTCGTGGCGCAGGATCTGGCGGAGCAACGCTACGACGTGACTCGCATCATCATCAGCGCCAGACCAGCGCAACCAGGCTTTGCGATGGAGGCCCAGAGTCGCGGCGTCAAGTTGATCATATTCGTCTGCCAAACGGACGGAGGCGCCTGGCGGTGTGAGCAAAACCATCGTAATCGCGACCCGGTCGTCATCCTCAAGATCTTGCCCAAGCCCCAGAAACTCCTCTTTTAGTTGTAAACTATCGGCAGCCTGGAACTTGACCTTATTTTCGATAGCAATCCGATGGATCTCGATCTCTTCGGTGCTATTCGTCGCCGGGTTGAATGAGCGGGAGAACAGGCGGATTTCGATATCGACAACACGACGTTGCGTGCCGACTTGATACGGCGCCTCCAGAAATACTTCGGCACGGATCGCTTTGCTGTTGTGCATACATTGATCGAAGCGCATTGGATCAGCGCACGCCTGGGCGACGGTTGCTAAAAAGGGGCGCAGGAATGTATCCCCCAAGCCGTGTGTTTGCGTCGGCGTCAGGAGATACCCG
The DNA here is from genome assembly GCA_022360155.1 of Chloroflexales bacterium. GTDB lineage: Bacteria > Chloroflexota > Chloroflexia > Chloroflexales > Chloroflexaceae > JAKSDJ01. The sequence continues at coordinate 1,894 of JAKSDJ010000074.1, forward strand.
AGCATGGCGCTCACGTTTTCCTCGTCGAGACGGCCCTTCCCCTGGCTGAGCACGGTGAAAATGTTCATGACGGCGCCTTTCCGCAGTTGGTCGGCCTCTCCGAAGTATAGCATAGGCGCGTGCAGGCGCACACCCCCGTGTGCGTCTGAGGGGTGCGCAGGAGCGCTATCCGGTCACTCCACAGTCGAAAGAAACCGGGTTGCGCTACTGAGGTATGGTAGCAGTGGGGCAAGGAAGGTGGGGCCAAAGGTAAGCCTCGGTACTTCTGCAATGGGAAACCAAGCAAACTCAATCTCGGCTTCACGGCTTTGCACAGGCAGAGAAGCGCGCAAGGCCGGCAATACAGGCTGTACAAGGCAGTAGAAACAGTATTCGCGCATGAGTTTTCCGTCAAGGCGATAGATGTTTTCGTTGATCAGCGCCATGCCAATGACGTTCATTTCAATACCGGTCTCCTCAGCGTATTCACGAATGCAGCCTTGCTCCACCGTCTCATTCGCTTCAAGACTGCCGCCAGGGATGCCCCAAACGGCGCGGCCTACCTGTGACTCTAGTAAAATCGCCTTGCCTTGAATCCAAATGCCGGCGGTTCGCAATCGTGTCTGTACAGGGGTAGTCATGGTTGCCTTGTTCCTTCAAGATGACGGCGATATATCACCAGGGGATACCCGATATCACATTGGAGGTGCCACTCTGCCCGCCAACCGCCGCATTCCAAGTGGAACGGGTTAAGCTTCACGGTTTTTGTCGTTAATCATCTGCTTCTATTGCTCCATATTCGACCATTCGTTTTCTTGCAAACAGCATCGTCGCGTCTAATATTGCCATGATGTTAACAAGACGATTGAGTCTAATGCGTAGTTGTTCCGTGTCAATATATGCTTCGCGTATTTGTTCAGCTGTCTGAGCTTTTGCCACTTTATGTTGTATTTCGCGCACGGCGTCATATAAGTCATCGAGGTTGATATGCACATCATCAAAGGTGTTATTCATGGAGACAATATTCCTTACGATCGCCTCTCATTGGCAGGACTTACGCGGTCACCGATCGGCAGAGAGGTTTGGAGGGCTGCAAGCCATCCAAGAATCTTTTCTCGCTACGACAGCGACGGCAACGGCGCTGCTGTCGCTGTCGCAGCGAGAAGGAGTTTGCGGGGAAGCTTCGCCTCCCCGACCTCCACCACCGCGTAAGTCCTGTCATTGGCAGATTGCTGCGATCATCTGCGCATTGTTGCGTTATCTGCGTTCTGTTGTAGGACGTTGACGGAAACACGTCACTCGTCGAGCGGGCGATCGCTGTGTCCGTTCGCGTGCGCGGCTTTTTGCTGTGTCTCCGCATCAATGATCGTGCGTAACGCTGTGGCCAAGGGAACGGCATCGGTAAACTTCCGCCCATACTGGAGGTTGAACCCATAGTCAAAATCTGGCGGATTGGCCCCCTGATTATGCTGCAACAGCGTCTCGATCTTATCCAGCGCCTTGGCGATTCGCGCTTCGGGTGATGTCGCGGCTTCGTATTCATCCCAGAGCGCCACGATCTCGTGCTTGATGGCGTCGGGGAGCGGCTCCAGAAGCGTGATCAGGTCGTTCCGTTCTTGCGCGGCTTTCGGCGCGTTGGGCTGCTGTTCGATTGCCGGGATATCGCCGCCAATCGCTTCGCCCAAGTCATGGATAATACAGATCTTGAGCAGTCGCCCAATATCGATGTCTGGAAAGCTGCGTTCGAAGACGAGCGCCATGAGGCACAAGCGCCAAGTGTGGGAGGCGACGCTTTCGCGTTGCCCCCCGGATGTCCACGCGCTGCGATACACATTCTTCAGTTGTTCCGCCGCACCGAGAAACTGCAATATGCCGCGGGCTTCGTTCATATTCATCGTACTCGCTCTACCTCCGCAGAAATGTCGCCACTATCCGACCATGCCACGAGACTTACGCATCCAGACCAAATGCCAAACGTAACCTATCTTGCTGCTTCTTGGTAGCTGACCACATGTGACCGCCGGTGAGCCCTCCGTCAACAACTAACGCATGGCCATTGACAAAGCTTGCATCGTCACTAGCCAGCCAAACTGCCGCCCGCGCGATATCTTCGGGAAGACCCGCCCGCCGGATCGGCTGAACGGTTGCGAGGATTGTCTGCATAGCCTCGACAGTCTGCCTGGCTGCCTCCTGCGAGAGACCAACCGCTGTGCCGAAAATCGGCGTGGCGATCCCTCCGGGGCAGATACAGTTCACGCGCACACCGCTCTCACCAAGTTCCATCGCGACCGACCGGGTCAGATGAATGATAGCTGCCTTTGCGGCGCTGTAGATGTGTGGACCATGCCCTGCTTGCAGCCCGGCGACACTCGCTGTGCTAATAATACTCCCTGCGCCTTGCCGCTTCAAGATCGGCGCTGCATGCTTCATTCCCAGGAAGACCCCGCGCAAGAGCACGCTCATTGTGTGGTCGTAGCCTTCCGCTGAAATCGTCTCGATTGGCCCTACCGCCCCAGAAATCCCGGCATTGTTGAACAGACAATCAAGTCGACCGAACCGGGTCACAGCCTGGTCGATTGCCGCCTTGACGTCGGATTCCTGGCTCACGTCTGTATGCAGATAGGCGACGGACGATCCGAGTTCTGCGGCCAGTTGCTCGCCTTGGTCGTCCTGCATATCCGCGATGATTACCCGACTGCCTTCTTCGACAAAAAGTCGCACGGTGGCCATACCAATGCCGCTAGCCCCGCCAGTGATGACAGCAACCTGCCCATCCAGCTTTCCCATGATCACACACCTTTCGTTCAGAAAGAAGACCTTTCCCCATTGAGGGTCGGAAGACAGAGTCTAACGGTTTGGCGTCAGACTCGCGCGGGACGACTGCTGGCGTTGTCGATAGAGTCATGATGCGCTCGCTGCTGTGCCTATCAACGCCATTAAGCCATCGGGCAAGGCGCCACGCCAATTGATATATTGATGCCCGCCGCAATGTTCCGCATAATGCACCCAATACCCTTTGGCGCGCAATACATTGTGCAAGTGCCGATTGGCGCGGAGGATAGGGGTTTTTGCGGCATCACGGTGATCTTCAAACAAGCCTGCATCGAGATAAAACCGCAGTGGCAAGCGCTCTGTCGTGGCATATTGCTCGATCAGCCATGAGTCTGGAGGCGGGATTTCATAGCTCCATGCGGGGGCAGTCGCCGGTTCACGACTCCAGCCAAAGGCCCCGGATTGGGAGAGTACGTTTCCAAAAATCTCTGGGCGGCGTAAACCAACAAACGCTGCGGCGAGTCCTCCGGCGCTCATTCCCCCGACAATGGTCTGACGTGGATCATCCGTGACACGATAGGTTTGATGTATCCAGGGATAGAGTTCGTGGACTAGAAAGCTCACAAACCCGTCATTGCAGTACAATTCCTGCTCGCGGTGCGGACTGTTCAGCATCACCATGATGAGTGGCGGGATATGTCCTGCGGCGATGAGGTTATCGCAAATGGTTGGCGCTGGAACCCAAGAGGTATAGATATCACCATCAAATAGCAAGAGTAGTGGTAAGGTATCACCGTGCGTCTGATAGCCGGGCGGCGTGTAGATCCACACATCCCGATCATTTTCGAGCAATGTGCTGTGCCACGGGATCTGCTTCACCTGCCCGGTTGGGACGCCGGCGCGGGGTTGAAACCACGGCTGTGGCGGTGCGGCGGGCATTTCAACGTAGGAGCGATTGAAGTCTTGGACAAACATCCGCGGATTGAGCGGATCGAGCTGCCAATGAGGCAGATAGTTTTCCCAATCCTGCACAGCATTCAGATGATGCAGGGGAAGATTCGGGGCGATCCAATATACGAAGCGAGCATCGGTGCGGACGCGGTAGGTGCGGTAGAAGAGATTCGTCTGCGGGAGGTGGAAAAGCAGTGCGTCTTCCCATTGATTCCACCACATCCCTCGCAGCAATTCGCTATAAAACACAACGTGGGTCGTTGCTTCATCGGCGCGCCAGAGAATGGTCACGAGAGCCATGTCGGTGCGGTCAGGCAGTGGTTCGATCAAGGGGGCGCCCGCTTCCGTGATGTTGTCCCAAAACCTATCCAAGGCCGTCGTGTCGCCGGCTTCCACTGCACGTTGCAATGCGCTAATCCGCGGACTGAGCAGGACATTGCTCGCTTCAGTTGACATGGTAACTCCTTTGAACTATTGAGTGAGCCGCTGGCCTGGCGGTCGCGTATGAGAGCCGCTCCTGGGGGACGCAGCACGATCGGAAAAGTTCATTGGAAGACGCTCTGGAGCAGAACGGGTTGCAAATCGTTGGGTAACGGTCGGTTCTAGCGCGCTGGTGAGCCATCGCCGGGCATCCTTTATCTCCCAGCCGTGCCATTGTCTGGTACGTTATTGTCTTTATGTATTGAATATTTGCGGATGCCTGCAGTATAGCATACTTCCGTGGTTTGGAATGGCGCGGCAGTGTTAGATTGCGGCTGAATGACAAGCTCTTGAGACGCCGTTGCAGGTGCAACACCCGGCAGCTTTAACAGCGTAATCTAACCAAATAACCACATGCTCTGTAACTAAATCGCCTTTCCAAACGTCTACACAAACACAACTGACCAATCAACCAGAGAGGTGTAATGAAACCGACACAACACTCCCTTTTCTTGTGTATTGCGGCGTTGCTCCTTGGATCCTGTGCTATGAACAGCGCCCCATCCAGTCCGACACCCACGCCAGACACGCGCACCGTGATCAGCTTTGGCGCAAACAGTATGGAACGTGACCGTTTCATATCCGCCATCCAGAGTTTCAATCAAAATAATGTGGATATTCGCGTGCAATTCGTGCCGCTGGATGATTTGGACCAAACCGCCAACGCCCAAACTGCCGAACAGCGCATTCGTGGAATCGTCAGCCTAGCCGACGCCGCACTGACAACATACATCACGCCTGACGCGATACAGCGCGGGTACATGTATGATCTGGCCCCGCTGATGGACGCCGATCCCAAGTTCGACCGCGATGACTTCTACCCCGCCGCGTTTGCAAACACGCAGGCCGATCCCGGCATCTACACACTCCCCCGCCAGATCCATATCTCTACGCTGTACTACAACCAGGATCTATGGAATGCGAGCAGCCTGCCCAATCCACCAACCAGTTGGAATGACCTGATTGCCGCGGCTGAGCAGATCACCCAGAAGAACGGTGATACCGTCGAAGTGTACGGTATGCTCGATACAAGCTGGGGCGCACAGCCATTACTCGCCGGACTTGCCAGCAGTGATCCCGCTTTTTTCTCCACACCACTCGATCAGATCCAACTTGACTCGCCGCCGGTTGTGCAAGCGCTCGAACGCCTGAACCAATACGTGCAGGCGGGCATCATCCTCGTTCCCATCGCAACAGCCGAAAACCCGCTGGACACAGCAAGTATCGACCGCCTCATCCCGGATGGCCGAGTCGGGATGTGGTTCAGCGAGTTTACAAGTTCTGACCCGGCGAATCAACCTTCATTCGCGATTGGAACGGCCAATATGCCGACGCAAAGTTTGCCGCCGGTCGCCAACCAGAGCGGCTTCATCATCAGCAGCGGCACCCAACATCCCCAGGAAGCTTGGCGCTTAATCAGCTATCTCAGCACCCAAACAATCCCGGCATCTGCGCGGAACATGCCCGCCCGCCGATCAGTTGCCGAAGCCAGTGGCGTCTTCGACACCTTGAGCGATGCACAGCGCAGCACGATTGAGGCGGCGCTCATGACACCACCGGTCCAGACCGCACATAGCATGACCCTGCCCGACCTGAATCTGCTCACCAGCCACCTCGAAGAGGGCATCTCCCTGGTGCTCAGCGGAACCGATCCAGTGCAAGCAGCCAGCACCGCTCAGGCCAGTTTTAGCGCCGCCCTCGCTGAGCGCGCCCCAACCCCCGCTGACTCGGCTGACGCCCAGCCGATTGTCGTTGCGACGCCGCCCGCCAATGTCACCCGTCCGGATGCGACCAAGATCGTCTTCGGCGATACCGACTTCGGCCTCTTCGGTGACGAAGTCATACGCAATCTTGTCGAAACGTTTAACCAAAGCTTTCCCGATATCTTCGTTGAAGTGGTGCGCCCAGACGATATAAACTTCTCCCCAATGGCAGCTGCAACCGACTGTTTTCGCTACGATGCGCAAGTCTACACCACAGATACAAACGATATTCTCGATGTGCAGCCGCTGCTCGACGCCGAGGCAACGTTCTCTCAACAAGACTATCCCGACGCCGTCCTTGATCTGCTCCGGCGGGACGGCAAACTGATTGGGCTGCCCTACAACATCAATTTACGCACCTTGACCTACAATAAGACTCTGTTCGATACTGTTGGCGCCGACACACCCCGTATCGACTGGACCCCCGATGACTTGCTGCGCGCTGCCGAACAGCTCACCAATAAGCAAGAGAAGATCTACGGGTTTGTGTCAATCAACAACCAAAACCACCGGAGCGAAGTGCGTTTCTTTGTCGACTGGCTCGATGGAACCCTCGCAACCGATGATGGAATGCAGGTGCGCCCCAACTACACCGATCCGGCGGTGATCAAAGCCGTCACCACCTATCGCGATCTGCGCCAGAACTACTCGCCGAACACTGTCATTTCGGGATACAAACAGGATAGCCCTAGAGATAACTGGCCATACAAACCGATTGAAGAAAAGCGGGCCGGAATGTGGCTCAACCTGGGCCAGACGGGATATAGCACAGGCCAAGCGCTTGGGTTTGATATGGGGGTGGCGCCGTTGCCCCAGGGCAACACCATCAACAGCGCTGGCCTGATCGGTGTTTCAGATGCACTGTTTATCTCTGCGCAGAGTCAAGACCCCGCAGCGTGTTGGAGCTGGCTCAAATATATGAGTAATAGCATCGGCGACATGAAGCCCAAACTTCAGGGGCACAACCTATTTCCGGCTCGTACCACGATCGCGCAATCGGCTGCATTTGTCCAGCAGGCGCCCTTGGGCGCCCAGGAGACGTACAACACCTATATCGATCTGCTCATCCAAGGTCTAACGAACGTGACTATCGAAACAGAAGACGTGTACATCAATAATGACTATTGGCTAATGCAGGCAGTAGACAAGATTATGCAAGGTGGCAACGTGGAAGAAGAGTTGGATCGAGCGCAGGCGATCGCCGAGCGATTTTTACGTTGCTATCAAGACGAGAATTCAGATAGCAGGGCGTGCGCTCAGCAGGCCGATCCCTCGTACAAAGAATGAGGGCTACGGTGTTCAATCTAGGTGGGCTGCGTCAGGATGGCATCTTCAACGGCGAAGGAATGAGCAACGAGGAGTGTGCCAGCGTCACCCGCAGTCGTGTGCTTGCGGCAATCCTTGCTCCCTCTGCGTCTATGCACCACTCGCAACGGAGGCATCCGCTACTGAACATCCACACTCCGACCACGTCCCTTCCCCCGCGTGCGGGGGACCAAGAGGGGACTGCGGAGGGGTCGAGCCGAGCCTGTCGAGGCTCACGCGGGCGCACCTCGGCGAATACAATTGCTGAATTTCTCGGCGGTCGGTCGAGCCGAGCCTGTCGAGGCTCACGCGGGCGCACCAAACCGTCAGGGCGCCCCCACGGTGATCCTGAGGGGCAGCGCCCCTCAGATGTGTGAGACACCAGGCATTGGGGAGGCGTCATCCTCTGCCGCGCGGAGCGCGAACGAGAGCAGTCCGGTGGCGGCGTGCCTCCGCTCTGGGGCATCCCGCCGCCTACGCGGGGCTGCGCGCCGCCAGAGCGGAACGGAACCAACAGCACCCTACGCCCCGAGAATCCCCCGCAGTTGCGGCAGCGAGATATTGCCGCCGCTCAGGATGATCGCGATCTTGCGCCCGGCCAGTCGCTCGCGCAAGAGTAGGGCGGCAGCCAGCGAAGCCGCCCCGGCCGGCTCGGGTAAGGTGTGGGCATGTTCGATCAGCAGCATCACCGCCTCGCGTAGAGCGGAGTCGCTAACTAGCACGAAGTCGTCGAGCCGCTCGCGCAAGATCTGCTGTGGATACGCGAAGGGTGTGCCGGTTGCCAAACCTTCAGCGAATGTTTGCGAGCGTACCTGCGCCAACTCGCCGCTTTGCCAGGAACGAAACGCTGCTGGAGCCGCCTCGGACTGCACGCCAATCACCTGGATGGCCGGATTGATGCTCTTGGCGGCGATACATGTCCCCGCCGCGCCACTCCCTCCGCCAACCGGCACGATGATGACCTCGATGCCGGGTTGTTGCTCCAAGATTTCTAGGGCGTAGGTCGCCACCCCCGCGACCAACAACGGCTCATTCCCTGAGTGAACATACCGATGTCCGTGCTCGGCGGCAAGCTGCTCGACAGCGAGCCGGGCTGCATCGAAGTCCTCGCCGAGTTCGCGCACATCGGCCCCAAACCCACGCATTGCTGCAACCTTGCCGGGATTTGCCCCGTATGGCACGCCAATGATTGCCGGTACACCAAAGCGCTGCGCCGCGTAAGCCACCGACTGACCGTGGTTGCCGGTGCTGGCTGCAATGACACCGTTACGCCGTTCCTCCTGGCTCAGTTGTGCGACCAGGTTGATCCCGCCGCGTACTTTGAAAGCGCATGTTGGCAGATGGTTCTCGTGTTTGACGTATATCTGTGCGCCAAGCAGTTGATCGAGACCAGGGTAGCGCTGCAACGGCGTCGGCAACGGCGCCAGGTGGCGTTGGATCAGCGGGCGGGCGCTCAACACGTCATGTAGTGTAGGAATAGGTAAATCCACAAATCCTCCTTTTGCTGGTGTTAGCAGGTTAGAATGTTGACAAGTTGTTGGCTATCGGTCTATTGGCTCTTCAGCCATTATTGTAGTTGGCTAACGCGCCAACGTGTTAACGTGTTAACATGTCAACGTGCGAACCGCGTACAACGAACAACACCGTCGCTGGTTCAGGCTCGACATCCTCGGCGGCCAGGGCGTCGCAGTGCGCCAAGGCGGCAGCGTCGAGCAGCGGAGCTGCATGTGGTCGCAGCGCGTTCCAGTTGGCCAGAGGCAATGCTGCTGGTAGGAGATCCGCCTCTGTGCTCTTTTCAAGTAGAAACGCCTGTATTGTACACCCATCGAAACCTGCAGCTTGCAGCAACGCGGCTAGGTCATCACCCAGACCATCGGCAGGGCGCAGGCTGCCATACGTTAGCTGTCGCGCTTGTTCTGGACTGCAATCGGCGGCCTGCGCCCCGCGTTGGAGCGCCAAAGCCACCTCCGCCGGCCAATGGCGTATCCGCACCCAGCGCTGTTCAGCAGAGGCGACAATCAAGGCGCCGCCTGGCCGCAATACCCGGCGCACCTCGTGTAGAACCAGCCCCGGATCGGTGAAGAGACGCAGCGCAGCCACGCACCAGCAGAGATCGACACAACTGTTACGGAGTGGCAGCGCCAGCGCAGCGCCAGCAATCCAATGCATCGAACCGCTGCGGACCGCCTGGCGTATTTGGACACGCGACGTCTCGGCAATCATCGCGTGATGTAGCGCTGCCTGGTCCAGGTCTACGCTTAGCAGCCTCCCGCTAGGGCGCAAGGTTTCGGCGAGCCAGCCGCTCTTGAGCCCCGGCCCGCAGGCCAGATCCATGGCTGCGCCCGCCCCTCTCGGGCTGGCCTGAAGCAGCGCCTGACGCAGCAGCGGCGCGTAAGGGGAATGCAGATCGGCGAGGTCGTTGGCGCTACTCATCTTGCAGGCGGGATAGCTGCACTCGCCACGTGGGCTTGCCGCGCATCGATGATGCCCAATCTGGGGATGAACGCGCTGGCAGATGCAGTATAATGATCATAGTCGTTGCTCGTTATTCGTCATAAGGTGCTTGTCAATGTCGCCTATCGAGATCATCCACTTGTTCGCCTACGACGGTCCGAACATCTTTGGGCCGCGGCCAGGCGTGTTGTTGCGTGTGCGCTGTGACAAGAATCGCAGCAAGCGCATCAAGGCGGCGCTCAAAGACGGCGCTCAGTTTATCAGCATGATCATGGCGTACCTTGATATAACCGCTGAAGCCGATGGCGATGGGTTCATGATCAGCGCTAACTTTACCACGCCAACACCGGCTGTCGGTCAAGCCCTGGCCGATTACGTAGTCGCTGGTATTCGGGCGCAAGCTCTGGGCGACGAGGAATGGGACAAAGACACCCCGCTGTTCGAGCTACAAAAACGCCGTCGCCAAGAAGCGCTGCCGACCGCCGCCCTCCGGCTTGTTTCCGAGGCGCAGCGCCGGAATGCGCCGTTGCTCAACCGGCCCGACGGCAAAGTCCAACTCGGCTACGGCGCGTTGAGCTGGGCAGCCGACCCAGCTGCGGTGACCGACGCAACCGCCGCCACGCTACCCTGGGATCGCATTGGCGCGATCCCCATCTACGCGGTTACCGGTGAGCGACACAGGAGTGCGGTAGTCCAGCGGATCACGGCGCAACTGCGAACCGCCGGTCACACTGTCAGCGCCATTGACGACGCTGACTATGCTGCGACTGCCGCGCTCCTCGCCGACCCGGCAACGACTATTGCGGTCATTGGGCTGCAAACGCAAGGCATCTTGCGGCGTGGTTTGGCGTTCGACCGCTGTACTCAGTGTATCATCACCGACCTGCAAGGCGAATGCCCCGTCGAGGCCGCCGATGTCTCGGAGTGGGCGCGTGCTGTTGGGGCGCCGATGCTGGTGTCTTCCGGGCCAGCCATCTTCAACGCCGCCGATCCCGCCCTTGCGCTTTTGAAAGAGTACGCACCCCACGGCATTGTGTCGCATGATATGGGCGAGACGCCGTAAACGTCTTACGCTTTACGCTCTATCCACTCGCGCACCTTCTCAACGATAAATTCATTGGTGGTATGCTGTCCAGTCGCAGCTTTCGAGTAGATCGTTTCGCCGTCGAGCGTGACTTCAAAGCGTCCAGCACCAGAGGGCAACAGGGTTAGCTCAGCGATGGGATGTTGTTGGCCAACGTTTGGGCGAAACGTTGTAATCAGCGTCTCCGCCATACTGGCGGCCCGGGGGGCGTAGTTTCACTTCACGCAGAATTCGATCGTGATTCGCATACAAGCCTCCTTGCTCGGGTTGATTAACTTGTTTGGCGCAGCGCCTGCTCCAACGCGGCAGGCATCCGCACGGGCCGACCGCTCACACGATCCAGCACCAGGTGCTTGGTTTGTCCGGTTGCCGCTAGCGGGCCTTCAGCCAGGCGGAGTTCATAGCGAAACGCCAAACTGCGGCTGCGCACCTCGGTCAGTTGGGTCGCCAGCGCCAACTGATCGTCGTAGCGGGTCGGCATCAGATAACGCACACCGAGATCGGCCACAACAATAATGTATCCGGCGGCTTCCAAATCCCGGTAGCTGTATCCCCTTGCCCGTAACCACTCACTACGTCCCAATTCGAACCACACAATATAACTGCTGTGGTGGGCCACTCCCTGAGCGTCGGTCTCGGCATAGCGCACGCGCAGATTGGTCGTTACGCAGCTTGGTGTCAGCATAGAGCATCGGCTGTCCGGTCAAACATCAGTGCTCTTATGGTACCACTGTCGGATAGACTGGTCAATGATAGGCGTGCAGGCGATTACGGCAACATCGCCTAACGAATCACTTTTTGCTACGAATATTCACGCATGACGGGGACATAGATGCGCTTTTCCTGGCTCATCTTCAATTCAGGAACTGACGTTGACGCAGCTCTACGATAAGTATAGAGCTGCGTCCATGGAGAATATCAACCGCTAGATCAGCGTACACCTCCAGGTATCTGCAGCGAATCCGCATCCATGTGCATCATCTATATACCGTTCAGATCTTTGACGTAACCCTATTCAAAGATTAAGAATGGTTGCCGAAGCACCCAATGCTCTGGTATACTAAAAAGCCAAGTAAGAGAACTGGCATTTGCTTGTCGCGAGTCTGCACTCTGAACCTTCATGTGACGAGTTCACCGCCAGGTGCTATGGGAGCTCGCCGATGATTCTTCAGGACATTGATCCTACCCTTGGTATGATATCCAAAGTTTCTTTACCTAAGAGCCAATATTTCAACCGTGAGTTGAGCTGGATCGAGTTTAACAAGCGTGTTTTGGAAGAAGCGGCTGATCCGGCTAATCCGCTGTTAGAACGAATTAAATTCCTCGCGATTTTTGCGTCTAACCTGGATGAGTTCTTTATGATCCGGATCAGCGGGGTCAAACAGCAGATCGATGCACGGGTGCAATCGCGCTCACCCGACGGCTTAACTCCTGCTGAACAGCTTGCCGCTATCCGGCGAGAGCTTATCCCCTTGACCGAGCGAGAACGCCGTTTGCTATTGCAGGATCTCCTGCCCAGCCTGGTTGAACAGGGTATCCAATTGCTCAACTATAGTCAGCTCAACGCCGCCCAGCGCGCTTTTGTGGCCGACTATTTTGATAGCCAGGTCTTCCCTGTCCTCACTCCGCTTGCTTTCGATACCAGCCGACCCTTCCCGCTGATCTCAAACCTGAGCCTCAACTTGGCTGTCGTGATTCGCGATCTCGAAGAAGGCGAGTTGTTTGCACGGGTCAAAGTGCCCGAAGTGTTGCCCCGGCTTGTGCCGATTCCGGTAGAACTTTGCGATGGCACATCCGACATTCCGCCCGAACGGCGCTACTGCTTCATTTGGCTCGAACAAGTGATCGCTGCGCACGTTTCGGCGCTCTTTCCTGGTATGGAAATTGTGGCCGCCTATCCGTTCCGCATCATTCGTAACACCGATATGGAGATCGAAGAGGATGAGGCTTCGGACTTACTCAGCACGATTGCGCAGGGTGTACGCTTGCGTCGCTTCGGCGAGGTCGTGCGGATTACGGTGGAAGACGGTATGCCCGAGCAGGTGTGCCAACTGTTGGTGACGAACCTTAAAATCGGGATGCGCGATCTCTACACCGTTCAGGGACCGCTTGGCCTGACCGACCTGATGGTCTTGACCAAGCTCGACCGGCCCGATTTGAAAGATCTGCCGCATTACCCCAGTGTGCCGGCGGTATTGCGCGGCCATGTAGACCTCTTCGTTGCGATCCGCCACGGCGATATTCTGTTACACCATCCCTTTGACTCTTTTAAGCCGGTTGTAGATTTTATTCAGACAGCGGCTGAAGATCCGCAGGTGCTGGCAATCAAGCAAACGCTTTATCGTGTTGGCCGGAATTCGCCGATCGTGCAGGCACTGATGCATGCTCGCGAGCAAGGCAAGCAAGTCACCGTGCTGGTTGAACTCAAGGCCCGCTTTGATGAAGAGAACAATATCTCCTGGGCGCGCGCCCTGGAGAGCGCTGGCGTCCATGTCGTCTACGGCCTGTTAGGGTTGAAAATCCATGCCAAACTGGCCCTGGTTGTGCGCCAAGAGAGCGACGGCATCCGCCGCTATGTGCATATGGGCACTGGCAACTACAACGCGAGCACCGCCCAACTCTACACCGATTTGGGCTTTTTCACCTGCCGCCCTGACATTGGGGCCGACGTGTCCGAGCTCTTCAACTTTCTCACCGGCTATAGCCGCCAGCGCCACTTTCGCAAGCTCTTGGTCGCTCCTGTCACCTTGCGTGAGGGTTTGGTTCGACGGATCGAGCGTGAGATCGAAATCCATAAAACCTGGGGCGACGGGCGAATCATTTTCAAGATGAACTCGCTGGTCGACCGCCAAATGATCGACGTACTGTATCGCGCAGCGCAGGCCGGAGTGCAAATCGATCTAATCGTGCGCGGGATGTGTTGTCTGCGCCCTGGTATCCACGAGTTGAGCGACACGATCCGAGTACGCAGCATTGTGGGACCGTTCCTCGAACATAGCCGGATCTACTATTTTCACAATGGCGGCGCGGAAGAGATCTACCTGGGCAGCGCCGACCTGATGGAGCGTAATCTCGACCGGCGAGTCGAGCAACTGTTCCCGCTTGAAGACCCGGCGCTGTTGCGCTTCGTTCGCGATACCTTGCTTGAGGCTTACGTGCATGACAACGTCCGGTCTCATGTGTTGCAGCCCGATGGCAGCTATGTTCGTCTTAGACCGGGCCCCGAAGCAGAGGTAGTGGACAGCCAACTCCCTGCAGTGATCCATGGCGAATACCCTCTAGAGAATCGTTTAAGCCTGCTCAGGCACGATGCATACGAAGGACAAGAAGCATGAACAAGCGCCCGGCAAAGCGCTGGTATGGCGCCTCGCAAGATGGGAGGTTGGCGTTCGACCTGGGGAGCAGCGCTGTAGGGAGCGAATGACGATGCGTTTGTTTGTGGCCCTCGATGTGCCTGAAGCGATCATTGCCGAACTCAGCGCGATCCAACAACGTCTACGTCGCAATACTGACCGCGCAGTATCCTGGGTTAAACCTGCTGCCATCCACCTGACCCTCCAATTCCTGGGCGAAGTGGACTCAGAGCGTATTCCTGCCATTCTTGCCGCCCTTGAAGCAATCCAACAAAACGCCGACACACAGCGGAGCCGCATACTCTCGCTCGCTCCTATCGGCGCGTTTCCCAACCTGCGCCGTCCGCAGACGATCTGGGCAGGCGTGGGCGGCGATTTGGCAGCGCTCGAACGACTATATCACACCCTTGCCAGCGCCCTGGAGTTGCTGGGTTTTTCGCCTGAAACACGACCTTTTCGTGCGCATCTGACCCTGGGGCGGGTCCGTCGCGAGGCCACAGAGTACCAACGCGCCGCTCTTGGTGCAGCTATTGCTGCTCTATCGCCGCCCCACCCGATAACATGGCAAAGTGGATCGCCAATTTTGTATCAAAGCACGTTGACTCCGCAGGGGGCAATCTATCAGGCTCTCGGCCCGTAGAAACGTAGAAACGTAGAAACGTTGGAATGTTGGTTATGCGGGAAAGTGAGCACGTTGAAACATGCCAACCTGCGAGCCTGCGAACCTGCCAACGTCCAAATCTGCTTCTCACACGTTTCTCACTTCACGTCGGCTCAGAATGTGATAGACTACGAAACGAACTGAGTCTTGTCAGTCGATGGAAGGTTTCCATATGCGCAAATCATCCCCCTGCTTAACCTGGTTCGCTCCGCTGCTTACCATCGTGCTGATAGCGCTTGGCTCGCTGACGCTGACGCCTGCGGTACAGGCCCAAGGCAGCGATTGGCGCGAGCGCCCGACTGCTCATTTTACGATCCTCTATACTCCTGGCAACGAAGTGATTGCTGAACAGTATGTCGGTTTTGTAGACAATATCTATGAGGAGACCGCTACCGTCTTTGGCCATCGCGTTGACGCGCCAATCACTCTACGGCTCTATCCAACGCGGGAGAGTTACTACCAGGTTAACCCTATGGCGCGTAATGTGCCGGGAGTGGTGGCTCACGCCGACTTCCAGCGTCGCGAACTGGTTGTCATCATTGAACAAACGCAAATGCAGCAGCCTGAAGAAATCCCCAACAACATTCGCCACGAGTTGACACACATCGTTGTTGCTGACCTGAGTGCGAATCGAATCAACACCGGTTTCCACGAGGGGATTGCCCAGTATATCGAACATTCATCACGCGAAATTCTTCAGCAGAAAGCTCAGTTGCTCAGCCAGGCGCGCAATCAGGGGCGGCTCTTGGCCTGGAGTGATTTCGATGACCGCGACAGAATCTACGGCGCACCCGATGTGAGTTATCCGCAAGCGCTCTCGGTCGTGGCATTCCTGATCGAGCAGCATGGCTTCGGCGCATTCCGCAATTTCTTAACCATCAGCGCGGGCAGTAGCGGGTATCGGTCAGCGCTCGAACGCGCCTATGGCGTTTCGCCTTCTGATTTGGAGGAGCAGTGGCGCGATTGGCTACCGTCCTATTTGGAGGGCGGCTATGCCCACAATGTGTTGTCTAGCTATGATTTGGCGTATCCCAGCAATTTGATCGCGCAAGGACGCTATGCCGAGGCGCAAGCCGAATTAGAGCAGGCGGTCGAATGGCTCCGCCAGAATACCAATTTCCAGGGACCGGACACTCTGGCGACCGCCGAGCAGCTTCTGGCACGCAGCCAGGAAGGCCAGCGCGCCGATATGCTCGCTACAACCGCGCGCACAGCGCTGGAACAGGCTGACTACGCGCGAGCGGGCCAGCTTGTCGCCCAAGCGCGCGATTCATATAGCTCGCTTGGCGATATGCGCCAGGAAGCGGTGTTGGACATTTATGCGCAACAGGTTGCGCGTGGCCTTAGCGCCGATGCGCAACTGGCCCAGTCCGTCCATTTGATCCGCACCTTTCGCTTCACCCAGGCGCGCGTTGCTATCGATGCCGCCGCCGCCGAGTTTGCGGCGCTGGGCGCTCAAGACAAACTGGAGCGCACACTAACGGTACGCCGCTTGCTCGATGAGCGCCAGCGTATGGCCGGACTGGTTATTCTGAGCTTGGGCGCGCTAGGGCTGGTCGCCAGCCTGTGGACCGGATTTTCGCGGCGCAGCAGGGAAGTTTGGTAAAACGATCAGCAGACATTCCTTGCAGCGCGGCACTAAGATTCCCAGGGCTGCGTTACACGGATCCTCGCCTCTCAGCGCCCGATTTTTACATCGTTGCGTTCACGCCCGGCACCGGAAAACCAGCGCACAGCTCACGCACTTCGTCGGCGATGCGATGCTGCAACCCCTCATCGCCAATATTGTGAACGACCTGGATGATCCAGGCAGCAATCCGCTCCATCTCGGCAGGCCCCATTCCGCGAGTCGTCACGGCTGGCGTCCCGATGCGGATGCCGCTCGTACGAACCGGCGGCTCGGGATCATCGGGGATAGCGTTCTTGTTGACCGTAATCCCTGACCGATCGAGCGCTTTCTGGACCTTCGATCCGGTAAGTTTAAGCGGGGTCAAGTCAACCATCATCAAGTGGTTGTCCGTGCCGCCGCTAATCAGCTTCATTCCCCCTTGGATTAAGTGTTCAGCCAATACGCGCGCATTCGTACGGATCCGTCGGGCGTAGTCTGTGAATTCGGGTCGCAACGCCTCGCCAAAGGCTACTGCTTTCGCCGCAATTACGTGCATCAGTGGGCCGCCCTGAGTGCCGGGGAAGACGCTGCTGTTGATCGCTTTCGTATAGGTTTCGTCCATCATGATCAAGCCACCGCGCGGCCCGCGTAGCGTTTTGTGCGTGGTGGTCGTAATGATTTGAGCATGGCCGACAGGCGAGGGATGTTCACCGGTTGCAACTAGCCCGGCGATATGCGCGATGTCGGCCATTAGCAGCGCACCTACCTCGTCGGCGACGGCGCGCAACCGATCGAAATGGATGGTCCGCGGATATGCACTGGCCCCGGACGTAATCAGCTTGGGCCGGACCTCACGGGCAATCCGTGCGACCTCGTCATAGTCAATCTGCCCGGTCTCCAAATCTACCCCATAGAAATGCACCTCGTACCACTTGGCGCTAAACTTCACCGGGCTGCCGTGGGTCAGGTGCCCGCCGTGGTCGAGGCGCATGCCCAGAATGGTATCGCCGGGCTGGAGCAGTGCGGTAAAGACCGCGATGTTAGCTTGAGCGCCGCTGTGGGGCTGAACATTGGCCGCCGGCGCACCGAAGAGCTTGAGCGCCCGCTCAATCGCCAACTGCTCGGTCACATCGACGAATTCGCAGCCGCCATAGTAGCGCTTGCTGGGGAGGCCTTCGGCATATTTGTTGGTCAGAATCGAGCCTTGCGCTTCGAGTACGGCCTGGCTGGTGTAGTTCTCGCTGGCGATCAATTCAAGGCCATCGCGCTGGCGCCGAGCTTCGTTTGCAATTGCAGCAGCAATTTCAGGATCTGTTTGGGTTAGCATTGTTGTACCTCCATCAAAAGTTAGGATGTTCGAGTCATACCACAGGTGGCTGACAAGTATGCAATATTGCACCTAGTGCGACGGCAGCGCGAAATCCGATTGCTTGTTTGTCGCTTGTCAATACCCCGCTTCCTTGTCAACCACATTGCGCAAGGGTTGGCGCTGCTGGTAACGGGTCAGGTTATCGAGGAACAGGGCAATTGCTCGTTGGCGCAGACGGGGCGAGAGCGCCGAACAGTGCGGTGTTACAAACACATTGGGCAGCGACCAGAAAGGACTATCGGGTGGCAGCGGCTCGGTCTCAAAGGTGTCGAGCGCCGCCCCGGCGATCCATCCCTCGCGTAGCGCGGTGAGCAGCGCTGCCTCGTCGATGATCGCGCCGCGTGCAATGTTGACCAGATAAGCGCTGGGACGCATTGCGCGTAACGCCGTCGCGTCGATCATCCCGCGAGTCTCCGGCGTCAGCGGAGTAGCGATGACCACGTAGTCGGCGTCGGGCAGCAGCGTCCGCCATGCGTCTCCGCTAACGATCTGGGTGACCCCAGGGTAGTCATTGTCTTGCGAATGAGCTGTGCGGCGGCTGCCCCACACCCGCATGCCGAAAGTAGCGGCGCGTTCGGCAATTGCCTGGCCAATGCCGCCAAGGCCGATGATCAAGAGTGTTGCGTCCATCAATTCCTGCGCGCTACGGTGCTCGGACCAGTGATGTTCGGCCTGTGCGGCGTGGAGGGCGGGCAGATGTTTGGCGTGGGTAAGGAGATAGGCTAACACAAACTCGGCAATTGGAATCGCATGACCGCCAGCATTGTTTGTCAATACAATCTCACGCTGTACGATGCTAGGCGTCAGGAGATGGTCGACTCCAGCGCTGGGCGTATGGATCCAACGCAGCTTTGGCGCGCTGACCAGAATTTTGTCAAGAGTTGAACCGGGCGTCCACCAGCGGAATAACACCTCGGCGTCGCTGGGATCGGCGTCGCATTCACCCTCCGTATTCATATGAATGACGTGGATGTCTGACGGTAACAATGGTTCTACATCAGCAGCGATTTGATTGGGAAGGATAATTTTCATATTGGTATAAAGATAAGGATAAGGATGCGGTGGTCGCCCCCATGCTAAACAGGATACGCTGGTAAGGTATGTAGATGCACGCCCAGATTAACATATGCATCTGGGCGCTTCTAAAGCAATTGTGTCAGCGCGTCACCGGCGCATAACTCGACCCGGATTTCAAAAAGCGGAACTGATACGACTAGCAAACAACCTTGCCGCAGAAATCAGCTTGGCCCGTATGAGCGGAGCAGCCTATGTCGTTATTCCGCCCTGACAGGAATGATATTATGTCTATGCAACCGCTTCGCCCGGCCGTAGCGGGATAACCTCGGTGGTGACATTCATTTCCTTACACGCTTCGACCAAGGCTTCCGGCGTACCGTGCAACAGCGGGAAGGTTCCCCAGTGCTCGCCAATCGCGTAGCGCGCCCGCAATAGCTTGAGCGCGTAGGCGGCTTGGCGCGGCCCCATTGTAAAATGATCGCCAATTGGCAAGATCGCGAGATCGGGTTGGTAGAGATCGCCAATGATCAGCATGTCGTAGCTTACACCGGTATCGCCGCTATGGTAGATCGTGAAACCATTCGAGAAACGTAGCACGTAGCCCGCCGCTGTACCAAGGGGGACGATGTGTCCATTCTCGACAATCGAGCTGCTGTGTTGCGCGGCGGTCATTGTCGCCTGGATGCCGGCGACCTCGACGGCGCCGCCGATATTGAAGCCCACAATGCGCTCTTCCGGAACGCCCTTCCCGGTGAGCCAGGCGCTCAGATCGAACTGACAGACCACCTGTGCGTTGGTTGCGGCTGCCAATTGTCCCAAGTCGTTGACGTGATCGAAGTGACCATGGGTCAGAAAGATGGCGTCCAGTCCTTCGCGCGCTTTGGAATGCCACTCGGCTGGGCAAGAAGGGTTGGTGTCCACCCAGGCGTCGATCAGTATTTTGCGACCTTCTGGGGTTTGGATATGAAAGGTGCCGTGACCCAGCCACGTGATCGTCGTATTCTTGCCTATGGTTGTCGCCATAATGCCACCTCCTTTGTTGTACAGAACAGGAATGAATTGTGACCATGTTGAGTGCAGGCCAACGTTCATCTTCCAGCGCTATTGCCTCCAGCGGATTGGTCTGCGTAGCCACAGCCCAAACATTTTGGATCGCTGGGGCGCGGCATCTTTCTCTTGTCCTCTGCTCCGCATGTATATGATTTGACGGCGAGTTTGCGATCGTTGCTCAGTATAGCACACTCTCTCTCCGACGCCGCTCTTGACAATTTGGCAAGATGAGATACAATATACCCGTATAGGGTATGTTGAGATTGTACTGTAGCACGCAACGTTATACCACATAATGAGGAGGTTTTCGTATGGTGAAGCCAATTGCTGTGACTGATGCAGAGTTTGAGCAGAAGGTTTTGAAATCTGATGTTCCAGTTGTGGTTGATTTCTGGGCGCCGTGGTGCGGTCCTTGCCGCGTAATCGCGCCAATTCTCGATAAGTTGGCCGGTGAGTATGAAGGTCAGTTGACGATCGCCAAGGTCAACACCGACGAGGAAGTCAATTGGGCAGGGAAGTTCGGTATTCAGGGCATCCCGACGCTGATTGTCTTCAAGAATGGTGAAGAAGTCAATCGCTTGGTTGGTTCGCGGCCAGAGAATGCGTATCGCGAGATTTTCAATAGCGTTTTGTCCTAACCAAAACTCAGCGCCGTGTGTAATGTGACATTTGCTCACATTACACACAGCATTGTGCGAACACCTATGGCAGATGCAAATCGGACCATTTCACCAGCCACGCGTGATGAGGTATTGCCCCGATTACGACGGATCGAAGGGCAAGTACGGGGTATCCAGCGCATGATCGAGTCGGGTCGCGATTGTCGTGAAATCTTTCACCAAATCGCGGCAGTCAAAGCGGCGTTGAATGGGGTTAGTGCTGTCGTGCTGGAGTGTTATGCGCATAATTGCCTGGGCGATAATCCCAGTGTTCATGACGATAATATCACTGAGTTGATCGAAGTGATGCTGAAAACAACGCGCTAACTGTTCGCCAAACGCTGGAGGTGCGTTATTGTGTCAGCGCATTATAGCCTCCTTGCCGCCCAACTCCGCACGAACCGCAGGAGAGCTGAACAAGCATAGCCTTTTCGTAACCTTAGTTATCGCGTGCGGCGACAGGCTGCAATGCATGACATAGAACTCTGTGAGGCATCTATCATTATGGAACATACCGAACAGCCACCATGCCGTGTCGGTGTCACTGCCGAAGATTTAGCGCGTGAAGCTGACCGCTCAATCCTCTATGGCGCGGTTTTGATAGCGCAGCGCCCTGGCGTTCGCCTGAAGCCGGCAATCGCCGCTGCTGCTGTTGCCCTCGCGCCTGCGGTGCGCGCTTTTCTCGCAGGGCGTGATGATGATGAAGCCGCTTATGCGCTTGCCTATGCTCAAGCGTGCGGCGCCGAAGACTTTCTCCGCTCGAAACGCAAACCTTGAAGCCAGGGGCGCCTATTATCGCATCTCTGGCTTCTGCGTTCGCACTCATTGAAACGACAGATCGATAAACCAGAGGCTTTGGCGCCTATTATCGTATCTCTGGCTTCTGCGTTCGCACTCCCCTGGTCAATCCCCCCTGGCGCTCGTTCAAGTGATAGATCGGCGTGTATGTGCGTCATCAGCGTTTTCTCACAGAGCGATGACGTAGTTCTCGCTCTAGCTCCGTTACTGTTGCGACCGATCCATCAATGCGCTATACTCTCGGTGTTCGTTTGTACAAGCAGCATTCAGATGGATATATCCCATGCAAGGTGAACTACGCATCATCCCAGTGCGCGGGATCGGCGAGATTCGTCCCGGCGATGATCTCGCAACGCTCATCCTCGCGGCGCTAACCCGTGCAGATATCCAACTGGAAAACGACGATATCCTCGTCGTGACCCAGAAGATCGTTTCCAAAGCCGAAGGACGGATTGCTAAGCTCGACGATGTTGAACCGTCAGCATTCGCCCAGACAATCGCTGATCAAGGACGCAAGGATGCTCATCACCAAGAGGTGGTGCTGCGCGAGAGCCGCCGCATTGTCAAAATGGACAAAGGTGTGTTGATCACCGAGACGCATCATGGCTTGATCTGTGCCAATGCCGGGGTGGATGAGTCGAACGTGGCGGGTGGGCGGATCGTCACCCTGCTGCCTGCCGACCCCGACCGCAGCGCGGCCCAATTGCGCGCTGCGTTGCATGCCCAAACATCTGTCGAGGCGGCTGTCATCATCTCTGATACCTTCGGGCGACCCTGGCGCGAGGGCCAGGTCAATATCGCTATCGGCGTCGCCGGGATCGACCCACTAACCGATTACGATGGAATCGATGATCCATATGGCTATCGCATGCAGGCCAGCATAATCGCCATCGGTGACGAACTGGCGAGCGCCGCCGAACTGGTGATGGGCAAGATCGACAACGTGCCGGTTGCTATTGTGCGAGGTTTCGACTACACCCCTGTCGAGAGCAGTGCGCAGCGACTGATCCGTAATCCAGCGATGGATCTCTTTCGATGATCGGTCGATACCAGTTACAAGCATATGGATATTACAGCGATCATCACAGGCCGTCGTTCGGTACGGGCATTTCGGCCTGATCCGGTCAACCAGGAACACTTGCTCCAAATCCTCGAAGCGGCGCGCTGGGCGCCCTCGCCGCACGGGCGTCAGCCTTGGCGCTTCGTCGTTGCGACCCAGCCTATGCTCAAAGCGCGGCTGGCGGACGCAATGGGCGAGGAGTGGCAGCGGCAGTTGGCTCTCGATGGTCAAGAAGAGGCAATAATCAATCTGCGCCTGGAAAAATCGCACCAACGCATCCGTGGTGCGCCGGCGGTTATCGTGCCCTGCCTCTACCTCGAAGACCTTGACCAATACCCTGATCCCGATCGTCAGGGCGCCGAAACGACGATGGCTATCCAGAGTCTAGGCTGCGCGGTGCAGAATATGCTGTTGCGGGCCTACAGCCTGGGGCTAGATACCGGCTGGATGTGCGCACCGCTCTTCTGCCCGGATACCGTCCGCGCTGCGCTCGATCTCGTCGAAGCGCTCATTCCCCATGCCTTGATCACGGTCGGCTATGCGGCGAAAGATCCGGTGCGTCGTCCACGCCGCCCCCTAGAGGAACTTATCGTGCGTTGGGATTAGCTTAGAGGCTGTCTGAAAAGGGGTATGGAATGCGGCAGCCATGCTGCCGCGCGCAAGCACGGCTTGCGCATTCCACA
>JAKSDJ010001027.1 GCA_022360155.1 Chloroflexales bacterium
GATCACCACGGTGCGGCCCAGCGCGTCGTGCTCCGAGTGGGTCGCCGCGCCCAGCGCGTCGGTCACGACCGTGGTCCAGCCCAGGCCGTTGTAGGCGGTCTCGGTCGTCACGTTGGTCGCGCTGTCGCGGGGGCCGCCCGCCACGTAGTTCCGGGTGGTCGTGACCGTCCGGCCCACTCCGTCGTAGGTCATGCGGGTCACCGTCCCCAGCGCGTCCTCGGTTTCGATCACCCGACCCAGCCCGTCGTAGCGGGTCTGCTGGCGCACGTTGCGCTGGTCCGTCTGGGCGGCGCAGCCGCTCGCCACCGGATTGCCCGCGGCGTCGCGGCAGTTCTGGATGGTCGCGCTGACCCGGCTTAGGGCGTCGTACTGCTGGCTGACCCAGCGCGCCAGCGGGTCTTGCCGGCCCTGCAGCCGCCCGGCGCTATCGTAGGCCGTCGCGCTGACCCGGTCGGTGTCGGTCCCGCCGGTCGCCGGGTCGCCGTCTTCCTCAGTGGTGACGGTCCGCTCCAGCCGACCCAGGTCATCATACTGATAGGTGGTGCGCCGGTCGTGGACCGGGTCGGCCGGGTCGAACACCCCGTCGACGTAGTTGGCAATCACTTCCGCGACCTGGCCGTCGGCGGTGTAGCGGGTCACCTGGATGCTATCGGTATCGGTGATGGTCGCCCAGTCCTGATTGGCCGCGTCGACGCTCAGCGGATCGCCGTTCTCATAGTTCAGCGTGACCGTAATCGGACGGTTCAGCGCGTCGTAGTCGGTCACGGTCCAGCGGCCCAGCCCGTCGCGTTGCCCGGTGACGTTCCCGGCCAGGTCATACTGGGTCAACGTCTGCACGTTCACGTCCGGCCCGGCCGGTACGCCGGGCTGATAGTTCAGCGTGACCGTGATCGGGCGGTTCAGGTCGTCATACTCGGTCCGAGTGACTCGCTCGGTCGCCGCGCTGAAGCGGCGCAGCCCGGGGTCGAACGTCCCGGTGAGGATGCCGGTCTGGGTCACCAGGGTCGTCCGGCCCAGCCCGTCGTAGCCGTAGAAGGTCGTCACATTCGCGTCCGGCGCAGCCGGGTCGAAGGCCGGCGGTTGGGCCGGCAAGCTCGTCCCGCCAGTATAGCCGGTCAGGTTGCGCGCGGTCCAGTCGACC
>JAKSDJ010000278.1 GCA_022360155.1 Chloroflexales bacterium
CACGGACCGGCCGTGTACCGTGATCGCCGCGATTCCCAGTGCAAAGGCCCCGTCAAAGATCTCAAAGAACCGGTCCCGACTTTCGTTCGACTCATCGATTCCGCGCCGCATTTTTACGGTGACGGGTTTCTCACTCGGCACCGCGTCGCGGACTCGAGCGACGATATCGAGCGCGGTGACAAGCGCTTCACCGATCAGGACGGCGTCAGCGCCACAGTTGCGTAAGCGAGTCACATGTGTAGGCGTGAAGATACCACTCTCGCTGACCAGGATTGGGCGGTCCATGCCGCTTGGGAGCAGCGCCGCCAGTCGTTCAGTTGTTTCCAGCGTTGTTGTGAAATTGTGCAGGTTGCGGTTGTTGACTCCGATAATCCGCGCTTCTGCCTCCATTGCGCGCTCTAACTCGGCCTCGGTGTGGACCTCGACCAGCGCATGCATCCCCAGGCTATGGGTCAGCGCCAGCAACTCCCGCAGCATTGGATCGTCGAGGGCGGCGACGATAAGTAGTACCGCATCGGCGCCATACATCCGCGCTTCGTAGACTTGGTAAGAATCGATGAGAAAATCTTTGCGTAGAAGCGGTGTGGCCGTCGCGCTGCTGCGCCGAATGCCTTCAAGGTATTTCAGGCTGCCCTGAAAGAAGCGCACATCGGTCAGCACTGAGAGCGCCGCTGCCCCGTTGGCGATATAGGTTCGCGCCAGGGCCAGGTGGTCGAAGTTCTCCAGCAGCACTCCGCGGCTAGGCGATGCCTTTTTCACCTCGGCAATCAGTGCGATTTTGCTGGGCTTGCGCAGTACAGCGGCAAAGTCACGCGGTGCGGGGGCCGACTCCACGCGGGGCAGGAGTTTGTTTAACGGCGCCTTGATCTTCTGACGTTCGACTTCAGTGCGTTTGTGAGTCAATATTTTGGACAGAACTGTCTCGCTCATTATTCTCTCGACATTCTATGTTACGTTTTAAGCTGGCTGGTTTTTCGCGTGACCAATTGCCGGGTTCCGATTTCGCCGGTATGATCGCCATGCGAACATAGTTTCGCCAGTTTGGCGATATTGACCAGCACAGTATTTCGTCACCAACATTGAGTGTTGTATCAAGCTTGAGGTGGTGCATACGTGTGCCATCGCGCCGAAGTGCAATCACTAGCATATTCGTCCGTTTACGGAGCTGGCCAATCCTTTGGCCGACAAATTCGTCGTGTGCTCGCACGTTGAGCGTGATTGCCGTGAAGAGTTGGTCTCCAATGTCAATTACGTGATCGATTCCTGGCATAACGGTTGCAGTAGTCAGAGTGGGCGCTGCCAGAGCCGAAGAACTAAATGCCGTATAGATCCCGAACAAGGTCGCCAATCGGTCAGCTAGTACATCGCTAAAGACTCGCAGAATCAAATGAATATCGTTGCGTAAACGGCGGGCAGTTAGTCCAACCTGCAGGTTGACCAGGCTGTCGTTCGTGACGGCTGCGACCGAGTAGGCTCGTTCGAGGCCGGCCTCGCGCAATGCATCAGCCTCGCGCGCATCGCCAATGATAACCCGAATGCCCATCGACCGAACATTCTCCAGGAAGCTGCGAGGCGTGTCTTCGCCACAAATGACCGTAATAGCAGGGCATGGCTTGGTGCAGCGGCGTATCTCGTGGATGACGCGGTAGCCAACCTTCCCTAGGCCATACACAATCACCGTGTTCAGATGTGGTTCTGGTTGTTGCAAAGCCGCCGCGCGTAGAAAATCGAGCTTATTGCCTGGTTGATTGCGCTCGTGCGCATATGCTAATGCCTCCATCGCGCCCAGAAGCAGGACAGTATCGCTGCCTTCGAACTGCGTCATGGTGCGCAAGGATTGCTCCTGGCCCTTCGCGTTGCGGTGACGTAACACCCAGATGTCGAAATTGCCTTCAATGTTCTGGACAAAGCCACACAACTCGCTGTCGGGGGCGATTGTTATTTCTGCAATACCAAGCACTCCATCAGGCGAGGGTAGAACGTGAGTAATGGAGCGGCTTACGGCAGCAGCAGCCAGGGTGGGCGCCGCTAGCGCAGAGGAGCTGAAAGCGGTATTTCGCCCAAAGCTGCGCTCCAAATTGACATCAAGCTCCTGATTGAAAATGCGCATAACGACCTGTAGATCGGATCTGAGTCGCCGGGTGGAGAGTGCAATCTCGATATTAACCAGATCGTCGTTGACGGTGGTGACCAGACCGCGCGCACTAGCTGCCTTGGCCGGCTTGAAAATGTCGGGGTCGCGCGCATCACCTTTGATCACAGGCGCCTTCAGCCGTAACATGACCGGCACGAATTTGCTTTCCCAGTCTTTTTCGATTGCTACAACCTCGTAGTCGGCATCCAGGAGTTGCAGTATCACACGATAGCTTATCTGGCCCACGCCGCAGACAACAACGTGATTGCGCAGAGTCGCCGTGAGGGAAACCTGCCATGCTTTGCGGCGACTACCTTTGTCTAGGAACAAGCGCCCAAAGTTGAGTACGCTCTGGAAAATGAGGGCCAGGCCTAGCATCGGGGTAAGAAAGAAGATGACAAAGCCGATTGGGTCGCCCTGGGGCGGGTCCAACCCGCTTTGGAGCACGAGCATCCGTAGCGTCTCAAAGAGCGCTAGGGTAAGCGTGTCTATCGTTTCGCTGAGGAGCAGGTAGGCAGTCATAATTGCCGATATCAGGCTGAAGCCAAGCAGCGCCACCCATGAATCGCGTACCAGGGCGCCGAAATCAAACAGGGTTGCCAGGATCAAGCGGAAGAAAGGGAAACGGCGCCAATGCTGGCGTAGACGTTCCAGGCGCAACTCATCGTCAGAAGCATGAACTGCAGCTGTTTTCGCGGGCAATACTGATTTCATGCGGATACGACTTTCTAGCCGAGTACTCGATGTTTTTTGCGCCGTTGGAGGCGAACTATGACCGAAATACCAAAAGCCGAGTACCTCTTGCAGGGCTGGCTACTCGGTTCTTGAAATTGTTTCGTTGTGTAAAGGGTTGGTTACAGAACAACTTTCCGGTTTCTGCGGTAGGGAGAGAGCGGTTGCTGCCACAATTCTCTCGGAGGCCGCATATTCGATTCTAAGTGTTGCTGACAGTTATGAGCGCCTCCATCCGCTGCTGAGCTAGGCCCTTGTCCAGACTGTCACGCGCCATCGCTATGCCTGTTGGCATATCAGCGGCCATGTCGCCGGCTACCAATGCGGCGGCGGCGTTGAGGAGAACCACATCGCGACGTGGTCCCTGGTCACGACCCTTGAGAATATCCTGCACAATGGCAACATTGTCTGCCACCGTACCGCCGCGCAGCGCCTCGCGCGACGCTGGGCTTAGCCCTAGTTCCTGTGGATCGAGGGTGCTGCGTTGCGGCTCCTGGTTGCTGCGTACGTCGAATATCAGGTTGGGACCGTGCAGCCCTAACTCGTCCATTGTTTCGTTGCCATGTACCACCAGGGCGTGGATCGTGTCGAGGCGGCTGAGCGCCCAGGCCAGTTTCTCGGCGAGGGCGGCGCTGGCAACTCCCAACACCTGATGTCGGGCGCGCGCCGGATTGGTCAGCGGTCCCAAAACGTTGAAGGCGGTGCGGATACCGATCTCACGCCGTACTGGGCCGGCAAAGCGCATTGCCGGATGAAATTTCGGCGCGAACATGAAGCCGATGCCCGCTTCGCGGAGGCAACGCCCTACGCCTTCGGCATCGAGCTCGATCTTTACGCCCAGGCCCTCTAGCACATCAGCGCTGCCACATGCGCTCGACATGGCCCGGTTGCCATGCTTGGCCACCGTCAATCCGGCTCCGGCGACAACGAATGCGGCAGTGGTACTGATATTGAAGGTGTTGGCGCCATCGCCGCCGGTACCGCAAGTGTCTACGAGCGGCCCATCGAAATAGATCGGCGTTGCTTTGAGGCGCATGACCTCGGCCATTCCCGCGATTTCGGCATCGGTTTCACCCTTGAGATTCAATGCGGTCAGAAATGCCGCAATCTGTGCGGGGGTGGCTATGCCGCTCATGATCTCGTCCATCACCGAAGAGGCCTCAGCCTGAGTGAGGTGTTGGCCTCCAACCAACGCAATAATCGCGTCGCGAATGTTCACGGTTCCTAGTTCTCCTCAAGTTCTATCCAAACATCCTTGCGGGTGTAGTTGTAGCTCTCGTCGGTCGGGCGGTTTTGTTGGCTGTGTTGTGCTGTTTGCAACTCTGTCATATGTTGCTCCAGTAAGGCTTCAATCAGGGCATCCCGAGTGGCGCCGTGATGGAGTGCAAAGTCATCGACTTGTTGGAGCAGCGGTTGTGGGAGTTGGATGGTGAGAGTTGTCATCATTGAACCTTCGCGAAAGCATTTCCTGGATTGTACCACGTTTCATGTAAGCTCGATTATCTACCGAGGTATCGGAGTCGGAAGATGCGCCCTCCCCAGTCATCGCTAACCAACACGTTACCATTGGGTGCAACGAGTATACCTGCCGGACGCCCCCAGACGGTGCTGCCATTAGCGAACCCGCGTATCAGATCTTCGTGAGCGACTGGCTGACCGTTCTTAAAGCGTACGCGAGTGACGTTATAGCCAACCTTGCCATCGCTGACTTGTTCAGGCGCAGAGCCATGAAAGGCAATCAATGCATCGCCCTGGTATGACGCCGGGAAGGCGGCTTGATCGTAGAAAGCAATGCCGAGCGGCGCCCAATGGGCTGGGAAGGTGTAGTGCGGCGCTGTGGTATTTGTGCAGCGTGCAGCATCGCCGAATTCCGGATCGGGCACACGATTGCCATAGCAATACGGCCAGCCGTAGTTTTGGCCCTGCTCGATGCGATTTAACTCTTCTGGGGGCAGATTGGGGCCAAGGTTATTGCGACCCGTGTCAACCCCCCAAAGCTGACCGGTAAATGGGCGGAATGCGAGCCCAACCGTATTACGCAGTCCGCTGGCAAATGCCTCCAGTTCGCTGCCATCCGGATTGGCGCGCACTATCGCCGCTCGCAAGGGCGTTGTCTCCTCGCATACATCGCATGATGAGCCAATACTCAAGTAGATCTTGCCGTCTGGGCCAGTCAGGATGGTTCGGGTGCGGTGCCCGTAGAGGTCGCGTGAACCTTCGGGCAGATTGTCAATGATGACCTCGATGTGGGCTGCTCGCCCATCGGCGCCAAAATCGCCGAGCTGGACAACCTGGGACTCCGATGCAGCATAGAGTTGGCCGTTGACGAAGGTGACACTATGCACAAACGGCAGCCCCTCGGCGATAAGCTGCTGCGTCTCGTAGCGACCGTCGTTATTGGTATCGCGCAACCGTACAACGGCGCCGGTTGCTTGTGAGCCGTACACCAAGCTTCCGTCACGATCGAGCGCCATAAAACGCGGACTCTGCAATCCGTTGGCGACTTCCTCGATGGTGAAGCCGCGCGGTATCTCCAACGGGGCCGGCCACCCCGGTTGCTGAACCGCATGGTATACAGACAGGAGATTGTCAATAGGATCAGGGTTTGTGCGGCCTGGCGCAAACACCTCGGCGCCGAGGCGACCCAGCAAGACCTTGAAAGGCTCGGGATTGTCGGGCAGGTATTCGAAGCGAGCACGCTCGAACCACTGGGTAAGTACAGTGAAGCCACTGCTGTTCGTCTCCATCATCGGCTCAGAGAGCGGCAGGCCGAACAGAGCTAGGCTTTTTACCGGGACTGCCGTCGAATTCTAAGCCATTGGCCTGCCAATAGCTCAGAAAGGGTTCACAGAGGGTGTGTTGGGTTTGCTCGAAAAAGAGACAACCTGCTTGCGGCTTGCCTGGCGGGAAACTGCGCCAGTCGCGTCCAGACCGGCGTAGCGCCTCTTCGCCCAGGCGACCCAGCAAGATGTCATATGGGGCGCTGTTTTCAGGGTGGTATTCGAAGCGTTCGCGCTCGAACCATTGCACCTCGAAAAGCCCTTCGCTTCCGTGTTCCAAGCGCTGCTCACTGATCGGAAAGCCGAAGACCGGCAATCCGCCGTGGCGCTGCCAATATTGTTGGAATCGTCCGTCTATGCCATAGCCCGTCTCGACAAAGACTTGTGCTGGCGGAGCGGCCAAAGTATGGGTTATTCCTGAAGCACCGATAACAAGACAGAAAAAAGTAAAAATGAGTGTAGTGCAACGCATAAATATACCTCAAAAGCGCTTCCGGCGATCAATTGCCGGAATGTACTGGCATTAGCTTGAAAAAGATCGCTCCCCATGGTACACTATCGCATCAGAACGACCGGCGTAAGCGCGTCGGTCGCTTATCATGTGAAGGCGACTATAAGGAGTATGCAGGCGATGGGCAGTCTGACACTGGATGTCCAACTTCGTGACATCCTGGGCAAAAAAGTCAAACGGCTGAGACAACAAGGTCTGCTGCCGGCGACAATTTACGGTAAAGGATTTGAACCGCTCGCAGTACAGATCGACGAGCGCACCTTCAATACAACCTACCGCCAGGTTGGGCGGACGGCGCTGATTGAATTGAACATTCCTGGTACGAAGAAGCAGTCGGTGTTTATCCATGCGATTCAACGCCATCCGGTCAGCCGGGCGATTATTCACGCCGATTTCCGGGTGGTTGACCTGCAAAAGCTTGTCAGTGTCGAAGTGCCGATCGTTCTGGTTGGCGAGTCGCCGCTCGTCAAGCGTGGCGATGCACTCGTCAACCATGTAGCGACGACAGTCGAAGTGGAAGCATTGCCCATGAATATTCCACAGACTATCGAGGTTGACATTAGTGGGTTGAACTCCTTCGAGGATGTTATCCGCGTGAGTGATTTGGCTTCGAGCGACCGCTACGAGGTTGTGACCGATTCTGATGAGTTAGTCGCTTCGCTCACACCGCTCCGCGCAGCCAAGGCAGAAAAGGAAGCGGGGGAGGAGGAAGGCCCGATGGAGCCAGAATTGATCCGCAAGGAGCGCAAGTCTGAGGAAGAATGAGGAAGACTAAAAAGCTTCGATCTATGCTTCTGCCCAGCTAGGGGTTGTCGTCAGAGAGTTACGAATATCACTCCAACCCGGAACTCTCGTCGCAAACCCCTAGTTGTCGCACATTCTTACCAGAATCGTGCAACCATCCCCGCGAAGTAGATTATTGCCAGTACACCGGCGATAATCATAATCCATTGGAGCCGAATTGCTCGTTTGAGCGCGGCTCGCGCCTCTGCTGACAAGTCAGGTCGCATCAACACATTGGTGGACCAAATCCAGAACCCAAGTCCCATGCTGATTGCACCGAGCGAAGGAATACCCCATAAAAACCCTTCGACCCACAAATTCAGGCGCGAAGCGACAATCCCGGCAATCAATAGAATGAGACAAATTGCAATGGTGCGTGGTGTGCGGCGTGCTAGTTCATAGGCCATCCCATCAACGGTACGTACATTGGGAATGGCGCGATCAATGGCTTGTCCAAAGCGAGAGACTGAACGCTTGGCCCGCCCCAACTGCGTTCGCAATGGGTTTTCAGTCGTCTTCGCTTGATATGTTGGGTTGCCCTGAGACGGCGGCTTATCGCGTGCGTCGGTGCGATAGTCCATTCCGCCTCGGTAACGCTTACTCTCCGACATAGGTTCGTCCTTTCCAGACCACGCCGCGACCTCTGCGTACCAGCCATAGGCTGCGAAGCGCTATTGCCCCGTAGCACAATAATCCGAAGGGCCACAGAAACGCGTAAATCCAAGGCAGTTTATAGAAGTGCCGCAGGAGGATGCTCCAAAAGCCAAGTGCTACCAATACAACGACGGCGGCGTGGGCGAACACGGCCCACGCAAGCGTGTCGCCGCGTGTGGAGACGAGCGCTAGCGACCCGCCAAGCAACCAGAGCGGGACGAAAGTCAACGTTAATAACCGAGTCATCCCCCACATAGAGCGCTCACCGCCGCTATAATAGCCAGCCGCTGCATTTTTCGTGAGGCCTTCTACAACTTCTCGTCCATTCGTATACATACGCACCCGAATCTCTTGCATTCCTTCCGCGCCACGGCTACAGTATCCAGCCCTCCGTAGCGCCTGTGCTAGTTGTACGTCCTCCAGCACTTCACCGCGCACGGCATTGTGCCCGCCGATGGCTGCATAAGCACTACGTCGAACGAGGATGCACTGGCCGTTGGCAAGCACCTCATCAGGACGCACATCCGGATCAGACAGTCGTTTAAAGGGAAAGACCGTCATGATCAAACTGAGAAATGGCGGGAGGATAAGTCGTTCCCAAAAGCTTCCCAACTCAAGAAAGGGAAAAACTGTCACCATATCGCAGTTGTAGTGTTGCGCGTGGTTCACAAGAGAAACTAGCAGTGTGGGTTGTGGGACGGTGTCTGCATCTAAAAACAGCAGCCAAGGACTGCGGGCCGCCAGCGCAGCCTGCTGACAGGCATAACATTTCCCGGTCCAGCCAGGTGGCAGCGGGCGGCTGGTGATAACTCGTAATCGATTAGCCTTAGCTGCATAAGCAGCCAAGATTTCCGGCGTTGCATCGGTTGAGCCGTCATCCACAACTATGACTTCGTAGGCGGGATACTGTTGAGACAGCACACCATCAAGACAACGGGCAATATTGCGCGCCTCGTCGCGCGCTGGGATCAATACCGAGACAAAAGGCAGTTCAGAATCGGCGAGGCGGGAGCGCACCAGACGAGGTGTTAGGCGTAGTCGTAGGTAATCCTGGACAAACCCGGCCAAGAGAAGCAGCGTTGCTGCACTCGTCAATACTATGATAATCATGCGCTAAACTCGCACTTGCATTACTCATGTATGTTGATTGTACCTGAGTTGGTTCACTGCTGTCAATCGTATCGGTGTGGCCTTAGGCTGTTGCAAAGTGGAAAATCAGCCTCGGATTGCTGGGTTGTATACATCATTAGCACGCTGATTGTAGAACTGTGACGCGGCTAGCTAAGTTTAAGTTGCCTCCCTTTGGTGAGCGAAGTATAATAACCGCATATTGTTACACCCTTCACTACGCTTTGATCGAGATGAACGTGTTGCATTTGCGCTTCGCAGGTGTACTGTTGATTGTGCTGAAGTAGAGGTACACATGACTTTTACAAGCCTGGCGGATTTAGTCCGCGACGTTCCTGACTTCCCTATTCCTGGTATCCAGTTCAAAGATATCACGACGTTGATTGGCAACGGCGCTGCATTTCAGCAGGTGATCGAGATGTTGGCGACCCGTTATAGTGAGCGCTCGATAGATGCTATTATCGGAATCGAGTCGCGGGGATTCATCTTTAGTGCGCCGCTTGCCTACAAACTGGGCGTTGGCTTAGTGCCAGTGCGCAAGCCCGGTAAACTTCCCGCAGACACACACCAGGTCGAATACGATCTTGAGTATGGCACCAATAAGCTGGAAATCCATCGCGATGCTATTCCTGCCGGGGCGCGGGTACTTATTGTTGATGACCTGCTCGCAACTGGAGGGACAATCGTTGCTGCGAGCCAGCTTGTTGAACAAGTGGGGGGTGTGATCGAAGAGTTGGCTTTCTTAATCGAGCTGACGTTTCTCAATGGGCGTGATCGCTTACCGAAATATTCGGTACACTCGCTGATTCAGTTTTGAACAAGATCTTGCCCAGGCGGTTCAGATACCCGCGATCTGAACCGCCTGGGCTTTTTTATCAGTGTGGCGTCGGGCGCGATGCGCCTAAGGCTTGTCTTATCGCCTGAACGCCTGATTGCTTTATCGTCTCCTGCAGTATCTTGCTGCAACAAAGCCAGGCCTATACACAAGATACGCTGCGTGCTGAGAGGCATCCCGATGGCTGAGATTCTGAATGCAGACTAATCTGTACTCATCTGTGCCGCCTCTATACTGAGCTGCAAATCTTCCTGAGTCAAAACAGGCGTTGAGCAAACCGGGCTGCGACTCAAGACTTGGAATGCAATACGTGGGTGGAAAAATACCGACGGCGGCTTAATCAGGTGGGCGACCTCAATGAAAGTCTGGCAAATGTATGGCGTTTGGGCCGCATGTTTAGCCAGGCGCTCCATGTACCACTGTAGTGTGCGATTGATCCATCCTTGCTTCGCACCGTTGGTTTGCTGAATACGCATATCCTCGCCGACTGCCATAGCCCAGGGCGTCTCAATAACGCTGGTGATCTGTTGTTGGAAACGACGCGCCAACCCGGCGCGCCGGCCTAGCGGATGAGCGTGCAGGCACTCATCAAGAGCTTGTGCGCCTAGCGCAGCCGCGCTCATACCTTGACCATGGATTGGGTTGAATGTGCAGACGGCATCGCCTACGACGATAAACTGCTCCGGCCAGCGCGGCAGTCGCTCGAAGTGACGCCGTCGATTTGCGATGCGCTGATAGCCATAGATGGGCGAAAGCGGTTCGGCGCCCTTAATCGCGTCGTAAAGTTGCGAGCTGCCCAGGCTGCGCGCAAACGCCAAAAAGCCTTCTTCGTCATTGGGCGGATAGTCGCCGCCGACACCTCCAAGTGTGACAATCCAGCGATTGCCCTCGATCGGGTAAATAATGCCGTTACGGTTTTCATTGGGAGCATTGCTACGTAACAACAAAACCTTCCAATCGGCGTGAAACCTCGGCGGGCGCTGATACAAGCGGCTGGCGTACCCCAGAGGCGAGTCGATAACTGTCTGTTGCGGCTCGGTGTACCCCAGGCTGGTAAGCCATTCTGGTGCATGCGAGTTATACCCTGTGGCATCGACGATCAGGTTTGCGTAGATCGTTTCGGTGTCAACCCCATGCTCCCTAGGACGACGCGCGCGTAAATGGACGCCCGCCACGCCATCGCCAGACTGGTTGGGCAGCAGCCCCGTCGCCTCCCATTCCTGACGCCAATGGATGCGCGGGTTTTGCATCAAGCGATGGCGAATAGCATGCTCGATCAGGTCGCGGGTACATGCCTGCGAGACCAATCCGGATGGAAAGCGTTTGATCCAACCTGCTAGCCCATATGAGGCGCAATCTGCCGTCCAGTCGACGCTGGGGGCGCCAGCGTCGGCCAGTTCGGCCTGCAACCCCGGAAAGAATTGCTCTAAGATTTGCTGGCCGCGAGTCAGCAGCACATGGACGTGGCGGGATTGAGGCACGCCTTTGCGTGAGATCGGTTCTTCAGGGTAGTGATCGCGCTCGATAATTGTGACCTGCTCGAAGTGGTCGGCCAGAATCCAAGCGCTTAAAAGACCGGCAATACTACCGCCAATAACTAAAGCATGATTGTTTTCTGTAGTTTGAGAGAAGGCCATGAGTTTTCCTCGATAATACTATGACAAGGTTTGCAAGCAATCTGGTATTCTGGTGTGGAGTATGCGGTGATTGCAGATTCGTTGTACCTTTCCGAACAGTAATGCCACTTGCTGCAAGGGAAAGACTTGTCTTTGCGGGAATCGTCAAGATGCTTTTTTTGCTTCGTTCAGGCCTTGATTTTTATATCAAGATCAAGGATGTGCGACCGGGCTTAAACTCATAAGGGATAAACGGTGAATGTATTATATATTAGCATGGGTTTAATGGCAATTTTACCTTTGTGATGCGCTATTAGTATTGATACTATCGTGTGTCTTGTGTATAATTTATCTGTTTTGCGGGTATTATTAGACGCTTGTAATCTTATTTTCATCAAAAAGTAATAAATGGAGCGATTCTTTTATGGTTATTCTCCTCGTGTCTTGTTGATTAGTTAAGTATACTATTGTGTTTCGTACGGTTTGTCTGTAGGAATGGCTGTTAAGATGGGATTTTTGCTGGTTTATGGATAAGATTGCTCATGCGATCAGCCTACTGATGATCTGCAGCGGTGCGGTGGTGCAGAGGAGAGTCGATGCAACGAGGAGGCGAAGTAGTGATGATGTGAGGAGGCGGTGATTCGCAGAAGCGGGTGATGAAGCGATCAGGTGATGATCTGATGCGGCGATGCGGCAGGGAGTCAAGGTTGGGCGCTTCGCGAAGCGCCCAACGCCCGGAGAGAGTTTGATGCGGGATCTATGGCAATCTGCGGCATTTGTGGATTACTATTGGCGGGAAGACATCGAGATGTAGAATCGATGCAGCGGCAAACCCTTATTCACCTCTATACGCGTTTGGTAATAGAGCATGTTGTGAGCCGAGGCGGGAAACAACCGACTGGCGAGACCGCGTGGTTGCTTTCTGGCTTTGGTCAGTCCAAACAAGTTGAGGCGAACGAGTGCTTTTCTGTCGATGTATGATCCTGTCGAGTTGGTGTGACAGAAGGAAAATAGTCTTGAGACTGTTCCTGATTGATCACATCGGTTGTGTGCGGCAAGTAAAGTATCATTGCTCCCAGTATCATATTCCACAAATGACTTATGTTTTCAAATGTTTCTCGGAGGCGTCAACATCAATTTTTGTCAAGCCAGGGCCGATCTCGCGTTCAACGACCATTGTGAGATCCCCTAAACGCTTGAGTTTCTGGGATGTTGTGAAGATGAGGTTTTCGAGGTTTTCAAGAGAAGCGCGTGGAAGCGCCTCGTGCTCTTCGGCTTCGCACTTGAATAGCAAGAGGCTATTGAGAAAGTTATTGACAATATCATGGACTGTGCGCATTGTTGAATGAAGCGTCTTGATGCGCTCTTGCTTGCGTATTGCCTCGATGCGTGTACGCTGTAGCGTACGGCGTAGATCGACGAGGATGCCAAGGGCGAGAACTATTGCCCCAAGCAGTAATTCGTCCGCTTCGAAGAACTCTAGGTATTGAAGCACAGAAATGAGATATTCTGCAATTTCGAGATTGAAGCCAAACACCTTTACAAGACCAACCAGAATCAGTGCGACTGCCCCACTCGTATACGGGTACTTTTTTATATACGAAATCATTTGGTTATATCCCTAAACATGCTTGGTTAGGAGAAGAGCATGGTTCAACCGCTTGTGGGACAAGCTCAACACTATTGCACTTGTGAACGAGAAAAACCTACTGTTATTGTACCACGTGGCAACTGCATAATACTCGCCAATTAGCTGTCAATTTATCCATACGCAAATAGAGTCTATGCAAACACTGTTTAGGGCGCTGATGAGGCAGTGAAGTGAGGAACTAATGAGCTGCGGAAACGATGAGATGGTAAGGCGAAGAGGTGGTGAGCTGCGGAAGCGATGAGACGGTGATAAGAAGAGAGAAGAGTTGCGGAGACGCGGCGGCGTGGCCATCGCGTCAGGATCACACCGCTCGCTATGCTGCTGGAACTCTAGGCATGTGCGCCAAAGTAAATCAGTGCTATTCGCTGGCTGCTTGGCGCGCTGCTAATTGGGCTCGGATCTCGGCGTGCTTCTGTTTGGTGATGGGGTAGAAAGCAGTCAGGATGATCCCGCAGATCAAGACAATGGTTGGCACCGGGCCAATCAGGATACGGATCGCAGTTAACGCCGACTCGGGCTGCACGTCTCCTGGCTTAGGCTGCTCGATGAAGCCCTGCCACTGCAACGCCACACTAACCAGGTAAAGCCCTAGGCCTAATCCTACTTTTTGGAGAAAGACCATAAACCCGTAGAAAATACCCTCGCGTCGCTGTCCGGTGCGCATTTCGTCGTACTCGATGACATCGGGCATCATGCTCCAAGGGATAAGATATGCTGTTGCAACGCCAACTCCGGCCAAGGCGCCTAAAAGCAGGGCAAGCAGCACTTGATCTGGCTGGACAAAGAAGAGCACCGACTGAACCCCAATCCAGAAGAGCATACCGATGATATACACGACCTTCTTACCAACTCGCTGGCTGACCGCGCTCCAAACAAAGAGGAAGATCAGCGCCGACCCTTGCACGGCCAAGAGCATAAGCGGAATGAGCTCTTCGACACGTTCAATCGAGATTCCTAACAGATCTAACGAGAATTGGTCGGCGCTGCCGAGCCAGAAGGTTACATAAAAGGCCAATACGGATGCCGTCATTTGGACGGCCAGCCATGAGAAGAGATAAATACCGATCACAAAGAGGTAGGGCCGATTACTGAAAACGATCTGCAACTGAGCAGGCAACGATAACTCTTCACTGTTTTGCTTGGTATGCATAGGTTCGCGTGTGCCCAGGAAACACCAGATAAAGGGTAGGATGCAGAACCCGCCCCAGATCAGCCCGGCGAGCAGGTAGCCAACCTGAGGATCTTCCACGTTGCCCACAATCATTTGGTGCAATACCCCGGCCATCAGGCTGCCGCCAATGCTAAACGCAAAACGGAATGAGTTGAGTTTAGTGCGCTCGTCGTAGTCCTGAGTCAACTCTGGGGTCAAGGCCACATAGGGAACATTGACGACAGTGAAGGCAATACTGAAGAGCAGCGCCATCACGAGGTAATAGACGAACTTGCCATCGGCGTCGAGCGGCGGTACAACCCACTGAAGGCAGAAGATAATGCCGAAGGGTACAGCGCCGGCGAGTATCCACGGACGGCGCCGCCCCCAGCGCGAGCGAGTGCGGTCCGAAAGCCAGCCGATGATCGGATCGTTGACCGCATCCCAGATCCGCACCAGCAATAGAATTGAGCCCGCTGCTATTGGTCTGAGACCGGCGACGGTTGTTAGGAAAAAGAGTTGAAAAAATGAGATGATCAATGTGGCGATTGCGGGGGCAAGATCTCCGGCGCCAAAGGCCAGCTTCGTGCTCAGGGGCAGGTGCTTGCTGTTGACAACGGCGTTCGACGTTGTGGGCGGGACCGCGGTATCGGCCATATGCTTTTGCTCCAATAGATGATAATAATCAGGCCGGCGGCGGGAGTATGCCTGACGGTTGATAGAGTAAGTATAAGCTGGCGCTCTGCGTTGTCAAGTATGCGGATTCTTTTAAGCGACCGCTGGCGAATTATCCGTACAGCTATTACTCTGAGGTGCGAGGCCATATGTTTGTCATTTGCCACTACACTCTGTATAAGTATGCTATGATGAGAACAATCGCTTTACTTTGCGCTCAATATCAAATCACGAATTATGTAATAAGGAGGGTATGATGACGCTGCCCCTGCCGCCAGCGCTCCCTAGCCTGCCGATCCTGGGCAATGTGCTAGACTTTCGTCGCGATACCGAGGCCTTGATCCGCCGAGGATACGAAAACTACGGTTCGATCTTTTCCTTTCGCCTCGGCCCCAAGCGAGTCGTCGTCTTGCTGGGGGCCGACAACCAGCGTTTCTTTTTTACCGAGACCGATAAGCTGCTCTCGATGCGTGAGGTTTATACGTTTCTCGTGCCAATGTTCGGTGATAACTTTATGTTCGTTGCCGAACTAGCCGAATACAAAGAACAACGCACCATATTGACACCTGCCTTCCAGAGTAAGAAGATGGGCGGTTATGTTCAGGCGATGATTCGCGAAACCGAAGATTGGTTCGAAGAGCTTGGAGAAAGCGGCGAGTTCGATCCCGAACAAACCTTTGGGCGCCTGACGATGTTCGTTGCTGCGCGCGCCTTTATGGGGAACAAGTTTCGGCAACGGATGGGCACGGAGTTCTGGCGTCTCTATCGCGATCTAGCCGGAGGAATCGAGTATGTGTTGCCGCCGAACCTGCCGCTGTCGCGCTTTCGCCGTCGTGACCGGGCGCGCATCATGTTGCACGCCCTTATGCGTCCTGTCCTTGCTGAACGCCGCGCCCGCCCCGCTAGCTCCGACGATTTCTTGCAGTCGCTCGTGGATGCGCATTACTCCGACGGCAGACCGATGCCTGACGAGGTTATTATCAACCTTATCTTGGGCTTAATCTTTGCCGGTCACGAAACCACGACCCACCATTTGACTTGGGGTCTTATCCAGTTACTCCAGCATCCCGACTACCTGGCTCGCGTTTGGGAAGAACAGAGTGTAGCGGTTAATCCTGGGTCGGAGTTGACCCTCGATAAACTACGCCAACTCAAGCAACTCGAGTGGGCTTTGAAGGAAACCGAGCGTACAAAGCCGGTTGCGCGCTTATTGATGCGCTATGCTGCGCAGGCCTTCGACTTAGGCGGTTATCATATCCCGCGCGGCTACTTCGTAGCGATCGTTCCGGCCTGCTCCCATCGTCTCCCGGAACTCTTTACCCAGCCCGATTTGTACGATCCCGACCGCTTTGCGCCAGGACGATCTGAGGATAGTAAACATGCCTTCAGCCTGGTCGGTTTTGGCGGCGGGCTGCATCGTTGCCTAGGCATCCACTTTGCATACCACGCGATGAAGGTTGTGATCACCTTGCTGCTCCAGCAGTACGACCTTGAGCTTGTCGCCAGCGGTGCGCAGTCAAGCGATAGCCGCACAGGCCAACCACCCCCGGCGCTGTACCGGATTCGCTATCGGCGTCGGGGGACCACAAGCGTGCAGACTGACACACTACTCGATACCGCGCTAAAGACTGGGTAGCGATGGCTTTACAAGAACCGATGGGTCAAATAAGCCTCGATTTGTTGCACTGTATAAGCCTGTTTCCCAGTCGGGTCGTTCGCAAGTTGTGTACGGTGATACATCTGGTCAAAGCACATCTTAAAAACCATCCATACGTCGCGGCGCTGGCGTAGAGTGTGGTCTGGTTCGAGTGCAAGGTAGGCATCGAGAAAACGGTCGAGGCGTTCGCCCGTTAACTCTATCTGCCAAGCGGTTCTGACATCCCAGCCCAGCATCGCCAGATCGCAGGCAGGATCGCCGATCTCGGCCCATTCCCAGTCGATGTAGCGCACCCGGTCATCTTGAAACAGGATGTTGAGCGGGTGTGCATCGCCATGAGCGACGGTAAAGCGGCGCATATTGGTAAACAGAGCGTTATGAGCAGCGACGAAGTGACGAATCGGCGGAAGGAGGCGTTGTACGACCGGGATATCAAGGAGGTATGGATAGTTGTTCTGCCAGTAGTGTAGGGCGACATCGAAGCGGTGGAGAAAGTCATAAGGGGCATCAGTGAGTTGGTTTATGGCGCCATGTCGATCAAATTTACGCTGGTGCAGCCGGGCGAGGGTGCGCGTGTGGGCCTGGAAATCGTCTGTGTCCCAGCTTGCCTTCACGGCGCCGTCGATATATTCGAGCACAATATAGGGGTGCGAGAAATGGGTCCGGCTCAGATCGGCGACGAATGCGCGCGGGCCAATCTCGGCGGGTATAGCTCGCAGCATAGCGAATTCACTCTGTAGCGTACGTAACGACTCTTCGTTCCGCAACCCAATGCGGAGATTGAAGTGATGCGCCCGGTTGACAGACACCAATATATTGCGATTTGCTTCGCCCTGCCCCAGGAGCGCGGCCTCGACCTGGTCGACCTGTTCCAGGCCAAGCGCAGCGCAGTGCTGCCCGATCATTGCTGCAACCATGTCGTTTGAAGGAAATTCCATCCGCAGACCTCCCGTTTGAAACGCTTTGTCCTCTGCTTCGGATTATAACAAGATCCTATCAAGCGTTAGCAGTATGCAAGCGATGCTTGTGCAAAGGCGGCATGGCTGCTGTACTCCATATTCAGGATGACCATGCCGGGACATTGGCGCCTAAGACTGTAGGTATTATGCTAACGTTGGCGGTCTCGTTAAAATTAGGTAATTCTGCCGATGCTACTATGCAAACATATACCTTATCCTTTTAAGCACATAGTCTCAATTGTGCATGATCTTCTGCTATGACAGCATAAGGCAGGGGGGCAGACGCCTGTAAAACCCTTGCCTGACGTTGCGCTGCGATTATGAACGACTCAGTAAGAAGGAGGGACCAATGAAAGTACTCAATGGGGCAGTATGTGTTGCCTTCATCGGCGGGAGCGTTCTGATAGCGTCGATTGTCGGACCTAACACTGTGCAGGGGCACGGATCGCTGGAGACTCCGATCAGTCGGGCATATAACTGCTTCCTGGAAGGACCGGAGAATCCGACATCGGCTGCGTGTCAGGCAGCTGTTGATGTTGGTGGAACACAAGCGCTGTATGATTGGAATGAGATCAATCTGGGCCAGGCCGATGATCGGCATCGGGAGCTTATTCCTGATGGCAAATTGTGCAGCGCCGGTCGAGATAAGTACCGCGGTTTCGATCTTGCGCGCGCCGACTGGCCAGCGCAGACGCTGCCGCAGAGTGGCGATTTTACCTTCGTTTATAAGGCGACGGCGCCACATGCGACCAAGTATTTTGAGTTCTACGTCACTCGCAATGGCTATAATCCAACGCAACCCTTGAAATGGTCGGATCTCGAGGCCAAGCCCTTTTTTACCTCGACCAATCCAACCCTGCAAAATGGGCAGTATATCATGCGCGGCCCGTTGCCTGTGGGCAAGACTGGCCGGCATGTGATCTATACCATCTGGCAGCGTTCGGATAGCCCTGAAGCGTTCTACTCGTGCTCGGATGTTCTTTTTGGCGATAGCGGCGGCGTTACACCGACACCGCCATCGGCGCCGACGCCGACATCCATAGTCACGCCGACGCCGACCGCAACACCCAATCCAGGCGTAGCGGCGTGGCAACCGAATACCTATTATGCAGCCGGTACGCTGGTGAGTTATGAAGGTCTCGTCTATCGCTGCCTGCAAGCCCACACGTCGCAACCCGATTGGAAACCGCCGCTTGTCCCTGCGCTCTGGCAGCTAGTGAGTTGAAGAATTCGCTCTTTGTGTGATACTACTTGGGTTTCGTCAGGCGCTGCGCAGATAAGTATGAAAGCACATTATCGGTTATTGGCCTATCGTCGATCTTCAGGGTGATGCTGAAGGCAGTATGCTGAGTCGCAAGTGTTGCAATCATGATGTTTTGCATCAAGTTCCAACTGTTACAGATAGAATCTGAAGCCTATCGTACGAGGATTAATGTTTTTTTGCTCTATTCTGCTCTGTGATATATAGCGATCCTCGTATCAGGATATCAAAGGGCTTCCAGGATCTATCCCAATAAAGGCAAGGTTATGCTCAAACAATATTCTCACTCGCATCGCATACGTTTTGTCATAATAACTATCCTTCTTTTGGGAATTATCGTTGCCACTATAGCGCCCCGGTTGAGTTTCGCTCAACGTGCTTGGCAAGCAGAAGCGCGCTATACCGTAGGACAATATATTGTCCACCAGGGCGTTACGTATGAAGCTCTTCAAACCCATATCGCCCAGATATAGCAAGAGCCGCCGCTGGCGCCGGATATGTGGCGACCAGCATCCCAGCAGAATGGAGCGGTGTTCGTTGTCAATCTGCCCCTGGTTCAAAGTGGGGCTGGCACTGCCCCTCCACCGCTGACTACTACGCCTACCATAACCCCGACTACCGGACCGTCGGGACAACCGGGACCGTC
This sequence comes from Chloroflexales bacterium, assembly GCA_022360155.1. GTDB lineage: Bacteria > Chloroflexota > Chloroflexia > Chloroflexales > Chloroflexaceae > JAKSDJ01. The sequence continues at coordinate 19,173 of JAKSDJ010000278.1, forward strand.
TGGCGGCGTCTTCGCGCCCTATGACGATGTAACGCTGAACAATCGCACGCCACTCGCCACGATGGCCGATCAGACCGGTGCGAAATTCTTCACGCTGGCGTTTGTCGTCAAGCATGCCTGGGGGCAGGCGTGCGATCCAGCGTGGGGTGGCGTGATTACGATGGATCAGCTCGTTGCAAAGCGGGAATACCAATCGTTAGCGCCCTTCGCTTGTGTCGTTCCAACATAGAGCGGCAAAGCTCGAAACAACAGCAATGGGGGGCGGTAGATCTCCGCTATGCTCCCTCATATCATCGCAGACTCTCACTATCACTACAGGTTGGAGGAAGGAGCTTTCACTCTCATGAAGATGTCCAGAACGGCGTTGTATGCCCTCGCTTTGAGTAGCCTGATCGGGATTACCTTGCTTGTGGCCATCCGCGAGACCCAAGCCCACGGTACGATGCAATCGCCGATCAATCGGGTTTATAGCTGTTATCTAGAGAGGTCTAAAAATCCAAAATCCGATGCGTGCAAGGCCGCTCACGCAGTCGGCGGCGCCCAGGCTTTTTATGATTGGTTCGAGGTGAACATTGGCGACGCGAATGATCGCCATCGCGAGCTTATCCCTGATGGCAAGCTTTGCAGCGCTGGGCGAGATAAGTATAAGGGCTTTGATCTTGCCCGCAACGATTGGCCCGCGACGCAAATGCCGCAAAGCGGTCAATTCACCTTTGTCTATAAAGCAACGGCAGCGCATAAAACAAAATATTTCGATTTTTATGTGACGAAAGACACCTATGATCCCACCCAACCGCTGAAATGGTCGGATCTTGAAGACCAGCCGTTTTGCAGCATTCAGAGCCCAAGCGATCAAAATGGTCAATACGTCATGGATTGCTCGCTGCCGCAAGGGAAGAGCGGTCGGCATGTCATCTACAATATCTGGCAACGCTCGGATAGCCCGGAAGCGTTCTATTCGTGTTCTGATGTGATCTTTGGGACCGGTAGCACTCCATCGCCAACCTCGGTGTTGCCGACGCCTACAACGACCTCGGGACCGCCGACGCCCACGGCGACCTCGGTGTTGCCAACGCCTGGGTTCACAGTCAACATACCATTGGTTGTTTCAGGTAAAGGCGAAACACCGCCGCCGGTAACGCCGACGCCAGGCGTTCAGCCGACTCAGACCGTGGCGCCTTCTCCCACTGCCGCGCCGGGTGAGGTTCGCACCGGGGAAGGCACTTTCTACGACGTTGCAGGTACGGGAAGTTGTTCGTTCGATCTCGCGCCGGACGACCGCATGGTTGCGGCAATGAATCAAACCGATTACGCTAATGCGCGTTTGTGCGGCGCTTTTGTTGAAGTCACCGGCTCCCGCGGTTCCATGGTTGTACGGATTGTCGATAGCTGTGGTTCTTGTAAGTCTGGCGATATCGATATGAGCCGCGAGTCGTTTCCACAGATCGCCGATCCGAGCGCCGGGCGGGCGCCAATCACCTGGCGCATTGTGAGCCCGCAGGTCGACGGCGCGGTGGTCTATAATTTCAAAGAGGGCAGCAGCCAGTGGTGGGCCGGGGTCCAGGTGCGTAACCATCGTAATCCGATTGCGACCTTCGCGTATCTGGACGCGAATGGCCAATTCAAGGAGTTGCCGCGCCAGAGCTATAACTTCTTTATCGCTGCAGGCGGTATGGGCAGCGGCCCTTTCACCTTCCGTATCGTCGACATCTATGGGAATAGCATTATCGACCGCAATATTCCGCTTCGCGAGCGAGGAGAGGTTCCTGGTACGGTTCAGTTTCCGCCGAAATCATAGCGCCAAGTAGCGCAACAACAAGTCGCATCATGCTGAAAAAGCAACAACCGCTGGCCAATAGCTTGGCCAGCGGTTGTTGCTTATAAATCAACCCAGTTTTACTACGATCTAGACGCTTTAGTCTTCATCGCCGTCGTCGCCGTCATCGTCGTTATCGCGATGCAGTTCGTACAAATGCACTGTCCGGTCGTTGAGCGGATGGGTGAGGCGGTAGTTGTTGTGGGTCGACTCAATCGCCCGCAGTTCATTGATCTGAGCGCGCGACATCGTGTTGAAGTCCTTCAAGAGGTACCAGGTTACGCCTTCGTTGCAAGCTGGCGTTGTCAGCGAGCCGTCGTAGGTGTAGTAGGGCCGGTGCAGACGGCGCTTGTCATCATCATCGTCGTCATCGTCGTCGTCGAATGTTTGGGCGTCCTGCGTAGCTATGTCGGCGTAGTCCGCGCGGTGATCATCATCGTCATCGTCGTCATCGTCACCCACAATCCGAGCCTTGGGCAATAGATCCTGTGCGTTGATAAAGACGCCTTCAAAAGTTTCTGCCGGGCCTTCTTCTTCCGGCAGGCGATCCCAGATCGGCTCGAAGGCTTGGTTGGTGCGGTGGCTGCGCTTGATCTGGACCCCGACCACCGCCAATTCGCCAGCATCATTTTCGTGAACGAGGTGCATCTCTACCGGCGTGTGGCGGCCATTTCGGGTGTGCTCGCTCTTGGTATGGAAGTGGAATTGCCTCAGCGTGTAGGTCTCGCCCCCAACCGTGATGGTGCTAGCCGGCTCGGATTCGTACTCGACCTCGATGGTGTGGCTGTTGTTGACGATCGTAAGCTCAGTAGGATGATAGTTGAACTGGATCTCGTCCAGTCGTACCCGCTTGACCTTGTTGATATTGATGGGTGATTGGGATTGACCAGCATCGCAAGTTGCATAGGGAAAGTTGCCGTCGGCATCCTCGATGCTACCCCAATCTTCTCCATGCTGCGAGTGATCCCACTCGGGATCCCCGACCTCTGCCTGAAGCGGGGATACGATCAGGCCCAATGTAATAACGGCAATAACCAGGACCAACGAGCGGCGGGTAATAGACAGTTTCATGGTGCAATCTCCTTGAGTAGCATTATGCCAAGATCTACATCGTTTCGTACGGGTATGCACAAACCATCGATTGGCGAAGTCGGCGCGGAGTGAAAGTGAAGAGAGAATATGCTCTCCACGTGCCGGATGCTTGTCTGCTTCGCTCCTGTCTGTTCCTGCAACAGATCGCCAGTGCGAGGAGGGCTGGCGTGTGCGCGTTGGCATCGGGCCAACGCGCGGTTCTTTTGCATAAATGCGTTACCTCCTTTTCTAACTACGCTTCTTCGTGGACAGGAACAATCGTATGATGATTGGTAGTATATAGGTCTGCGTACGGAGTAGCATCTGCTGTATGGTTAAGATGCGAGTATGCCGGCTGGCATATTGTGTTTGGGGGAATAAGAGGGTGTAGTGGCAATACTGTTCAGATAAGCGCGATGGAAGACCTTTAAGGTCTTGGGGGAAGGCGTCCAAAAGCATCTCTTCAAGACCTTAAAGGTCTTATG
>JAKSDJ010000294.1 GCA_022360155.1 Chloroflexales bacterium
GTCAGCGTGTGTCCGCAGTGCTGACCGATAGCGGTGGTCAGGGTGCTTTCCACCGTGATGATTAGCGCGTGGTTCTTCGTCAGTTCGGTCTTGAGCACACGCACATCGGGCAGATCCAGCGGGATTGACACCATCGGCTGCTTCGCCATCGTCTCCCTCCGTTGACGATACGCACGATGCCCATGAATCCAATGCCTGAACACACCACGACGCCCACAGCCGCGCCCCCCCCCAGCGCGGCGGCAGCGCGCCATTCACGCAGTGGTTACGGGCGGCTGGCCTGTGGCTATCCCGTTCCAGCCGCCCGTTGGCAAAAGCAAACCCGCCGGGGAACGCCTGGCGCCGGACGGCTTTCGCCCGCGCCACGGCGGAGGGCGACCATGACCACCACCGCGCATGACGCCAGCATCTCCTGGTGTTGGTACGACCCCGCCATGCCCGCGGACCTCTTCGGCATCGGCTTGCTCCTGCGGGAGACCAATCTCATCATCGTGGCGACGACCGCCCCTGAGCCGGTCCGCGTCGCCCTCGATGCGGTGCTGCGGGCGCGGCGCCCGCACGCCCGCTCCGTCCTGCCCATCGGGCACGCGGCCGTGACCGCATGGCAGCCGCAGACCATGCCCCTCCGCGCTCCCGAGGCGCGTGACGCCTGGTGGATCGAACAGATCCACTGGCTCACCGACGTGTCTATCGCGCTGCTCTATCGCAGACACAGATGAAAGGAACAGGTATCCTATGACGACCGTCGAGCCGGAGAACGGCGCCACCATCCGGGTCGGGCTCGTGCCCGCCGTGCGCTTCTGGGACGTTCCAACGCCTGCTATCGTGATCGCGCGCTGCCAGGGGCGCCCGTTGCTGCTCGCAACCTGGGTCGCCATCACGGCGCTCTTGCGTGAAGCACAGGGGCTGCAGCGCCCCGATCCCGATCATGCCGCCATCGCCGCCTATCTGGACCTGGATGTGCAGATCATTCCGGCCATGATCCAGGCGCTTGCAGTGAACGGGCTCATTCAACAACGCCACGGGCGGCTCACGATCCCGTGGCTCGATTTATGTGAGGCAAGCCTGGCCGCCGCCAGTGCAAAAATGGACGCCGCCGGGATCACCGCCCAGACGACCCTATCGGACCCACCCGCCACGCAATCCCTCCTGCCAGGGTTAAGCTAGCTACGCTTGGATGACTGGTATGTTCCACTCAGATTATATCCTCCCCCCGGAGCTGCAGGACGATGAACTCCTCACGTGGCTCATCGAACATGCCGACGATGAACTCTGGATGCCCCGCGTGCCGCTCATCGTGCTGGAGCGGTGCGAACGTCGCCACGCCCTGGTCGCGACCTGGCTGGCCATCTGGCGCCTGTTGATCCGCTATCGCCCCATCGGGCGCACCGCTCTGAGTCTGCGGGAGATCGCCCTGGTCGCCCGCGTCGGACGGAATCGGCTCGGCGGGGATGATGGGTATCTGGCCCAGCTCGTCCAGCTTGGACTGCTGGACATCACCGGCCAGGAGATCAACCCGGCACGACCGCAGGAGCGGCGCACGGACTACGCGATCCATATCCAGCGCCTGGAGGCCGCGAGTGTGGTGCGGGCGCGGCAAACCATCGCCGCCGGACAGCGCCCGGCGCCACCGAAGCCGCCGGCGGCGCAGCGCCAGCTGGACCTCTGCGCGCTGCTCGGGGTCGATGCGCCGCCAGCAGCAGCAGCAGCATCCACGCGGACTCCGATGGACCATACCCTGGCACCGCATGGGGCCAGGAACATCACTCCTGCCATGGAGTCGGTCGCCGGATGGCCCCGGATGGACAGCGATCCGGCACCTTTTCGTGCCAGCAGCGCGTCCCATCCCAACCGATCGCACCTGGTCCGGCCCCAAACCGGGCCAGAGATGATACCAAACCGGGCCAGAGATGGCCTTCCCTCCGAGCGACTCACCTACGATTCCGTTCAGGCAGCGCCACACCTGGCTTCAGACAGTGCCAACATTGCTCATTCGGCTGTTGAGATGGAGTCCCCTGCACCCGATCATGGTCCCGTTGCCTCCACGCCATGGCCCCCGATGGATAGTACCCTGGCCCCGCATGGTGACGTTGGAACGAGCGAAGGATGGAAAGGAACGAGCGAAGCGAGGGAGGGAGTCGACGACGTTCCCCGCACCCACACGGAACTCCTGGCATTGATTCAGGATACCATTACGAAAACTGCCAGCACGATTATCCAACAAACACTCAGCCGGCTCCAACATGCCCAGCTCATCCCCCCGCCTATGCCAGCGGTGTCCTTGCCGCTTCCAGAGCCGCCGCCCGATTGTCCGGCCCTTCCAGCCCCGGTCGAGACCATCTGGGCCGCTGATCGGTCCATCAGTGAGTACGAACTGATCTTGTTACGCGGACTATGCAGCCAGTACGATCCGCTGACTGATGGCTATGGCGCCTACTGGGTTGGGCGAGCGGTCTTAAGTGCGGAACTCATTTTTTACGAACGGGATGACCGGCCCGGAATCGGGTATGTACGGGCCATCCTGAAGCGCTGGCACCGCGAAAACAGTTGGGGCAGCGATCGCGATTTCAACATCATTGAGATTGAGCTAACAGGTAAAGGCCGAACACCCGTTGTACGGGAGCCGCATCAGGGAAAGAGAGTTGCAGATAATCAGTCGGCTCCTGATTCGGCCCCAGTCGCTGACCCGCATCGTGATAATCCCGCCGTGCAGCGCTATGTCCAACGCGCCGGGCTGCCGCATCCGCCCGCGGCGCATACCGCCTTGATCGCCCGGTATGGGATTGAAAATCTTCCGGTGTGGGAGACGGTGCTTGAGCTGTGGGCCGAGAAAAAACATGACTTCACCAACCTCACCGGTCTGTTTGACCGGTATAGCCGGGAATGCGCCCTGCGCCGCACGATCCAGGCGCGGTCCGCCGCGCGGACCGCGCCGGTGGAGGATCGGGCGATGGAGCGTGACCAGGCGCACCAGCGCCTCGACCGCACCAATGCGTTGCTGGCTTCGGAGCGCGTGCCGCTGGCGGCGCGGGCGCAGAAAGATAAAATTTTTTCCTGGCTCTACAAGTTCGTTGCGGAGGATCTGCCGGACGATGCGATTTTCCAGCGGCTGGCGGCGCACTTCCCGGACCTCTTCCCGGCGCGCGACTCAGGGGGTGATGTACGATGACGACCTATGACACCCAAGATGACCAGGGATTGGCACCGATCGGGACGGTCATGCGGGCGCTGCCGGCCCTGTCATCTGCGCCCGCCGCGCCGCCGGATGCGCCGTCCGCGCCGGCGCCCGCCCGCCCGCGGTGTGCGCGCTGTCGTGATGCGGGCTGGCTGGTCCCGGATGTGAAGTATGGCAATCCCGCATTTGCCAAGCCCGTTCCATGCGCCTGGCGCGCCGCCCAGCGCGCCGCATCCCAGCGGCAGGCCCTGCTGGAGCTGAGCCACCTGGCGGCGCACCGGACGCAGACCTTTGACACGTTTGTGTGCAGCGCCGCGACTGCGGCGGTCTGGGCGACGGTGCAGCGCTATACCGAACGCTTTGCGGGCTGGCTGGTTTTGCTAGGCGGGTACGGATGCGGCAAGACGCATCTGGCGGCGGCGGCGGCCTGGGCGGCGCTCGACCAGGGGATGACCGTTCTCTTCATGGTGGTCCCGGATCTCCTTGATCACCTGCGCGCCGCCTATGCTCCGACCAGCGCGGTCGCCTATGACGCACATTTCGAGCGAGTGCGCAGCGTGCCGCTGCTCGTGCTTGACGATCTGGGCACCGAGAGTGCGACGCCCTGGGCGCGCGAAAAACTGTATCAGATCATCAATTATCGGTACAACGAACAGCTCCCGACGATTATCACCAGCAATCGCCCGGTGGAGGCGATTGATCCGCGCATGGTATCGCGGATGACGGCGCTGCTGTTCGAGGACCAGGTCGTCCTGATTGATGCCCCGGATTATCGTCAGCGGGCGGTGCGCACTGGGTGGGACGCCTGGCGACCAGGGAACGAGCACCCGCCGCGATCAGAGGACGGTCAAGGCTAACGTCAACACCGTTCCAGAATCGCGCGCGATGTCGCACGATTGAAGGGTGAGGCAGAACCATGACACACCGTTGATCCGTTCGGCGGTAGCCACCGGGCTTCAGCCCGTGCGGAGGAGCCGAACGCGCGCCGCATGGAGGAATCGCACGGTGAAACGAGGCGGCGCGAAACCAGCAGGGCGCTTGCAAAAAGCGCCCGGTGTATGTTATACGAGACCTATGCAAAGAACTATTCGCATTCAGTTACAACCTTCTCCCGTGCAAAACGCAGCGCTGGGTGACACGCGGGATCAGTTTACCGCGGCGTTTAATCTGTTTGCCAAGCTTGGGTGGCGGAACCATGTCTCGAATGCCACCAAGCTGCATTATCTGGCGTACTATCCGGTACGAACGGCGCTCCCGGCATTAAATAGCAACCTCGTCAATACGGCGCGGGCGCAGGCCGCCGAAGCGCTCAAAAGCGCGGTTTCGCTGCGCAC
>JAKSDJ010000834.1 GCA_022360155.1 Chloroflexales bacterium
CTGGCATCGGGCGCTTGCGGCGCCGGCGGGGCGCCGACATCGGGCGCTTGCGGCGGCGACGAGGCGCCAGACCTCAGCGTGAAGTCGGCGACAGCGCGCAGTTTGCTAGTATTGCCAAAAGCTGTGAAGGTGTGTTTCCCAACCGGTACGCGCTCACTGATATAGAGCGATGCGATAAAGGTTCCATTCTTATCAACCCGCACATCACCCAATGGCGTTGTTGAGAAGTCTGGCAAAGTGATCCAGATTGACACCACCTCGCCAGCTTGGAAGCCTGAACCTTCAAAGATGATATCATTGCGCTGCTTGTTACTGGTCGAACGGACGCTCAGGTTGGCGCTGCCTTTCGACTTGGTTAAATCACTTGCCTTGATGTTGAACTCTACAATCCCATTGAAAGTGGTGTTCAAACCACGGGCAGTAAAGGCGTAACGTCCGACTGGGGCGCCATCAAGACGAAGCATATATTCGAAGTTGCCAGACTGATCGGCATCGATGTAGCCCAAGTCTTTACCCGTATGATCAGGGTAGCGCAACCAGATAGCCAGGACTTCGCGGGCGCCATAATTTGCGCCGCGAACCATAACATAGTTCCCCTGATTATCACTGCCTTGCTGCGCCGTCAGCTTGACCTCAGCGGAGGCGCCAGGCGCTTTACTGGTATTGACCTGCACACTGCTATGCACCTCGTGCCCGCTGAGCTGACCACGTGCAGTGTAGATATACTTACCAGTAGGAACAAAACCCTTGCCCTCAAAATCAGGCACATGGGAATAGCTAAACTCACCCTTCTCGTTCGCTTTGACTTCGGTGACCTTAAAAACTCGATAGTTGGGATCCGTAACCCAAACCGACACGGTTTCGTTAGGACTAAAACCCTGTCCAACCAGCGTTACTGTGTCATCCTGGCTCGCAGTCGTTGAGTTAACCGTCAGGCTAGCGGTAGCTGCCCAGGAACGATAGTTCCATGTGAACAACAGCACAGCAAGACAAGCGGTGAACCCCATGAAGAATAGCCGATAATAGGCTCGTTGACGTAGAAAGGGCATGTTCATTCTCCTTGAATTATAGTTGTCCTTCTCTATGCCGCTTCGTTTGTCAAGCTAGAGAAACCAACAATACCGGAAGCTCCTCCAGAAGCTTCAGTCGATTTGGTCGTAAAGAGCGATAGTTCCAATGCAATCTGCAGGGGCGCCCAAAGTAGATATGTCGCAAAGCGTCCATCTGGCTAGCTAGCGACATTCACCTTTCACTGACACTATCTTGTGGACGGATTCGCATGCAACGAACGGAGGTGTGACACGATCGACGAATCAGATCGCATGAATCAGATCGCATTTCTATACTTGTCTTTAACCTTACCGCACCATCACAAACCAAGCTAGATCGGTTTGTGACGAGAAGATGACATCCAAATTACATATAGCTTACAAAACAACCAGACTTGTTCATCTGCGCGATATCCGCATCATTGCTCAGGCGACCAACCCATCCGGGTAGGTGGCGCCTATCCGAGTAGTAAGATTTTGCCCTGTCCATCTACCGCTTGACACACTGCGTCGTATCCTTATAATCAGGGTACACTTTCCGCCTTTGTTCTATCTGTCACAACTCACCCACTTCGCTTTATACTCGGCGGTTGACACGAAGATACGCCCGTGCTTTCTTTACCTTATCTTTAGTTTGTGATATGTTGCGAAAATCCCAAACCGGAGGTCAAAGATGATCGAAACTTTACCAGAGAAAACAACACTTCCTCGGCAACCTCGACTACCGCTTCATAATCCCCTGCGCACCCGAACAGACTGGGAGCGCCAACGAAAAGTGTTTCTTGATGACCCAGGCGGTTTTCATGGCACGATTGCCCGTCAGACGATTCACTGGTATGACTCGAAGCTCGATGCTTGGATTACCTATGACGAAGACCAGCAACGCTGGACAGGCATCCATGCTCAAACGGGGACAGCAGTCGAAGTATCCTATGATGCGAACCACAATCCTTGGGAACGCGCATTCAACCATGACAATCCGCCTTTTTACCGTTGGTTCGAGGGCGGGCTCACCAATGCTTGTTTCAATGAGGTGGACCGACATGTACTTATGGGGTATGGCGACGAAGTTGCGTTCCACTTCGAGGGCGACCGTTGGGACTCCTCGCTCAATGACGGGCGCGGCGGTCCTGTGGTTAGCTTTGCGGTGAGCCGCAAGCGCCTGATGCTGGAGGTGGTTAAGGCGGTGCAGGTACTGCGTGATCTGGGCCTCAAAAAGGGTGACCGTATCGCCCTGAATATGCCCAACATCATGGATCAGATCTACTACACCGAAGCCGCCAAACGCATGGGGATCATCTACACAGCCGTTTTCGGGGGCTTCAGCGACAAAACGTTAAGCGATCGCATCCATAATGCTGGGGCGCGCGTGGTGATTACGAGCGACGGCAGCTACCGTAACGCCCAGGTTGTTCCCTTCAAAGAGGTTTATACCGATCAGGCCCTTGACAAATTCATTCCGGTCGAAACAGCCGTTGCGATTGTGAGCAAGACGCTCGATGAACTCGTCAACAAGGGCGAGATTAAAGCGCAGAATGCTGAATTGATTTTGAACCAGGTAACAACAACTGTCGCCGAGGATATCACCATCGAGCGCAGTGATGTGATGCGCGGCGTAGGTCGAGCGCTTGACCAGATGATACACCTCGACGCGGTAATCCAGTCGCATGTTCGCACCGCAATTGCGCAGGCGCTGGTCGCTGCGCCCCAACGTGTCGAAGCGGTTGTCGTGGTACGCCACACCGGCCACGATATCCTCTGGCGACCCGAGCGAGATCGCTGGAGCCACGAGCTTATGGCCGCAGGCATAGAGACGATACTATCCAACGCCCGGGCCGCTGGCGTCAACATCACAAACGAAAAGCAACTGCTCGAACTGCCGACCAGCGACTTTATCAAAGCGCTCTATGCCACAAGTCGCTGCGAACCGCTCGACGCTGAGTTCCCTATGTTCATCATCTATACCAGCGGTAGCACTGGGAAGCCCAAGGGAGTGGTTCATGTTCATGGCGGCTACACCGCTGGCCTCGCCTACACCATGCGGGTTAGCTTCGACTCTGAGCCTGGTGATGTCATCTATGTTGTTGCCGACCCCGGCTGGATCACCGGTCAAAGTTATATGATCAGCGCTACACTAACCACCCGCTGCACGGGCATTGTGACGGAAGGTTCGCCGGTCTTCCCTAGCGCTGGCCGCTTTTCCAGTATTATCGAGCGCTATGGCGTACAAATATTCAAGGCAGGCGTCACCTTCCTCAAGTCGGTGATGACCGATCCCCAGAACATTGCTGACGTGCGTCAATACAACATGGACACCCTGCGTGTCTGCACCTTCTGCGCCGAGCCGGTCAGCCCCGCAGTGCAGCAGTTCGGTATGGATTTGATGGCAAAACAGTACATCAACTCTTATTGGGCCACAGAGCATGGCGGTATTGTCTGGACCCATTTCTATGGCAACAATGATTATCCCTTGCGACCTGACGCCCATACGTATCCATTGCCCTGGGTTGCTGGCGATGTTTGGACGACCCAACTGTCCGCCGAAGGGCAGCCTATCGGTTATCAGCCCGCCGACTTCGAGGAGAAAGGTGAAATCGTCATCACCCAAGCCTACCCCTACCTAGCGCGTACTATCTGGGGTGATGTAGAAAACTTCCGAGTCGAAGGCCCCAAGGTTGCCGCAAATTGGTTTGGCGACGGGCAACGCTTCGCCCAGACGTACTGGCGGCGTAGTTCCAACGGCGAGTGGGCGTATGTGCAAGGGGACTTTGCGCGTAAATATCCCGATGGCAGCTTCAGTTTGCACGGACGTAGCGAC
>JAKSDJ010000501.1 GCA_022360155.1 Chloroflexales bacterium
CTGAACGGATCGTGGTGGGTGAATGCCGTGGCGGAGAAACGCTCGACATGCTTCAGGCGATGAACACAGGCCACAATGGTTCGATGACGACAATCCACGCCAATAGCCCGCGTGACGCTGTATCTCGAATCGAGACGATGTGCTTGATGGCAGGTATGGATTTGCCAGTGCGTGCTATCCGCGAACAGGTCGCTTCGGCTATCGAGTTGATTGTTCAGCAGTCTCGTTTGAAGGATGGCTCCCGTAAGATCACGGCCATCACTGAAGTGCAGGGCATGGAAGGCGATGTCGTCGTTTTACAGGATGTCTTTGCGTTCGAGCAGACGGGTGTTGATGAACGAGGTAAGATTGTTGGTGTGCTCCGACCGACTGGTGTTCGTCCGCGCTTTGTCGAGCGCTTCGAGTCGATGAACATTTACCTGCCGCCGAATATTTTTGGCTATACCAGTGATCGCTTTGGGTTTTAGGAGCGACCAGATCATAAGCGCCGGATAAGCAACGGTGTTGTTTGCTTTTGATCTCGGGCGTTTTATGATCGATCGTGGGGGAATGTATATGCAGGCGCTGCTTACTCCTGAAATGATGCCAATTGTGCTCACTGGTCTGGGTCTGATCATCGTGGTTTTGCTGGGATTGGTTGGATTGGTTGTCCGCAGTTCTCGGCGCGATGATGTAAGCGACCGGCTGTCACAATTCGCAGGACGCGGCAAACCTGAAAGTGAAGCAAGCGCAAGACAGGCTCTGGCTCGTATTGATGCTGTTGTAGCGAAGAGCAAACAGGGCGGTAATATCGCACGTGATCTTGCTCGTGCAGACCTGAAATTGACAGTCGCCGAATTTATTGGCTTGAAGATATTGGCAGCGCTTACTGGGGCGGCAGTAGGTGCGTACATTGGCCGGGCCAGTACGCAGGCGATGTTTCTCTCGGCGTTGGTGGGCGGGGTTCTTCTGTCGTTTGCACCGAATATCTATTTGGGGATTCGGTCTAGTAATCGCATCAAGTCTTTTAATAACCAGCTTGGCGATACTATCACTCTGATGGCAAACTCGCTACGTAGCGGTTATAGCTTTTTGCAAACCCTAGATCTGGTGGCGCGTGAGTCGCCGGCTCCTATATCGACCGAGTTCAAGCGGGTTGTGCAGGAGGTGGGTTTGGGTCGTACTACCGAAGAGGCGCTTTCGAACTTGCTTCGCAGGATGCCTTCTGACGACCTTGAGTTGCTCATCACTGCAGTGAATATTCAGATGGAGGTTGGTGGTAATCTGGCGCAGATCCTCGATACCATTGGCCACACGATTCGTGAACGGGTGCGGATCAAAGGCGAAATTCGCACCCTTACGGCTCAAGGACGCATCTCGGCATATGTGATCACAGGGTTGCCGGTAGGTCTGGCGATCTTCATTTCCGTCGTGAACCCGTCATATATGTCGCCAATCTTTAGTTTTGGGATGCCGCCAGAGCACTGGTGTTGTTTGCCGTTAGCCGCAAGTGTGATGATCTTAATCGGCTATTTTGCGATTATGAAAATCATTGATATCGAAGTGTGAGGTACAGTGATGGACCCTACTCTTCTGATCTTTCTGGGGATAGTGGGATTAGGGATCGGGTTGGTGGTCTTTGGGTTGGTGCGCGTCAGACAGCCCGATGTCATTAATGATCGGCTTAGCCAGTTTACCGAACGGGCAATGACGCTCGAGGAGTTGGAGCTACAGCAGCCGTTCTACGAGCGTGTGGTTATTCCAACGATGCGCTCGATATTGGCGACATTGGGACGGTTTGGCCCTAAACAAAGCGCCGAGCGGCTCAAGACAAATCTCCAGCAGGCCGGAAATCCTGGTGGGATTACGCCAGCGATGTTTGTCGGTTTGCGTGTTATCTTGTCGGTTGTTTTGCTCGGTATTTTCGCTGTGGTGACGTTTCCGACTATGGCGTTGCCTCAGGCGATCATGTATACGGCCATTGGCCTCATCCTAGGGTACATGTTGCCAGTAATGTGGCTGGGTCGTCAGATCGCAAATCGGAAGCACAATATCACGAAGGCTCTGCCCGATGCACTTGATCTATTGACCATCAGCGTCGAGGCTGGTCTTGCCTTTGACTCGGCGCTCCAGCGGGTTACCGAGAAATGGGACGACGAGTTGAGCAGGGAGTTCAAGCGTGTCCTAGCTGATATTCGTTTGGGGCGATCACGCCGCGATGCGCTCAAGGATATGGCAACACGCACAGGTGTCGAAGATGTGCAGACTTTCACCGCTGCAGTCATTCAGGCTGATCAGCTGGGTGTTTCGCTGTCAAAAATCCTGCGCATCCAGTCGGATCAGATGCGGGTGCGTCGCCGCCAACGCGCCGAGGAAGCGGCGCAAAAAGCTCCGATCAAGATGCTTTTCCCGATGGTTTTCTTGATCTTCCCGGCTTTGTTTGTTGTGATCCTTGGACCGGCGGTCCCACGGATCATGAGCGGTTTCGGCGGATTATAAGCAATTGCTGTCATGCTAGGAAGATCCGCGTTGAAAGGAATGTCCTCGTCATCTATTCGTGTTGTCAATCAAACTCGGGGCCGCACGCTGGCAGAACAGTGCGAACTGGCACGTACATTCTGGGCGCGCGGTCTTGGTTTGATGGGGCGGGCAAGTCTTGCCCCTAGCCAGGGTCTGATTATTTATCCGGAGTGGAGCATCCATACCTTCTTTATGCGTTTCCCCATCGATGTGTTATTTCTCGGCCCTGACGATCGCGTGTTGGGTATACGGGTTGCGATGCCGCCGTATCGCCCATTTGCTGGGTTTTGGGGGGCGCGATATGTTATTGAATTACCGCCAGAGATCCTTGTCAAGACTGAAACCCAGGTTGGAGACCAGTTGGAGCTGACTCCCCCGCTCCATCATTAGGGGATGACGGGAGCTTGAAACGTAGCGCCTTTTTCTCCGTTCGCCTCCTAGGGTCTGGATTCGCCCCTGTCATTGTTTTTCTCCTCTGTTTGGCCTGCTATCTTACTACCTTGACCCAGGTGCATACATTTGATGCACTCTCCTATGTGCTCGATGTTGACCGCAAACCCTGGCCTGAATTATTTCATCCGCATCATCTAGCCTATGGACCGGTAGGTGTGTTGGTGCGCAACGTGGCCGAGTTATTTGGCTGGTCGGGGAGTGTAATGCTCCCTCTACAGATCACGAATGCCCTGGCGGGGGCATTGGGCGTGGCGCTGTTTTTTGCTTTGGTGCAGGATGTGACACGCCGGTTTGATCTAGCGTTGTGTGCGGCATTACTTTTGGGGGCAAGCTATGCATACTGGTATTATGCGGTCGAAGTCGAAGTCTATACCATCGCTACACTATTCCTGATCATCTGTTTGTGGTTGATAGTGCGGCAAAGCGGGCGGCCTCGCCATTGGGGCTGGATTGCATTGGGAGCGACTCAGGGTATTGCGGTGCTGTTTCACCAGACCAATGTGCTGCTCTCGGCGCCAATTGCCTGGCTGATTTTGAGCTCGATAGTTGGGGGCAAGATGAGTTCAGGCAGCCAGATGTCTGGAGAGCAAACTCCAGTTATCCAGGCTGCTAACTCTCAAGCGCAAAATCGTATAGCCAATCGCCAAGACTATGTAGCAGCGAAACGGCGACGCGAACCCTGGCAGGCTGCACAATCTCAAGCTAGCGCTCTCGCACCTAAAATCCAAGCAGCCTTGCTGTACGGCATGCCGTTGACTCTTGTCGTTGTAGGCAGTTATTTTGCTGTTGGCTTTGGAGTCAGCGGATTCCGTTCTTGGTCGGCATTTATAACTTGGATGGGCGGGTATGCTCTTACCGGCTGGTGGGGCGGTCCGATTACAACTGACAAATGGGCTGATCTTAGTGTCGGTTTGGCTGAGACGCTGGCCCAACCGGGTGGGGCGCTTCTTGGCCTGTTACTTGTTGGTCTGCTCGTATGCTATGCACGAAAATTGGCGCTAGCGTACCCAAGTTTTGTATTGGTTTCAATAGTCTGGCTGATAACCTACGGCGCCTTTTTTCTTTGGTGGGAACCTGATAATATCGAGTTCTGGATCGCAAGCTTGCCGCCAGCAGTTTTCTTGCTGGTGTTAGCTCTTGGCAGCGGGGGGCCGCGTTGGCATCCGGGCGTATGGGTTGCGTTGACGCTTGGCCTGGCAATATTTGGTGTGAATTATGACTCGATTGTACGGCGCGGTATGGCTGCGTATGATCTGCAACGGCACATCGCCCGTGGACTGGCGCAACAGAGCGAGTCGAGGGATCTCATCCTGGTTCCGGACGGCTTACAAGAACTCTATCTGCCGTACTATGAAGGGCGATCGAATACGCTTTCATTAAACCAGATACTATTCGAGACGGGCGGTAACTGGCCGGCAGCCTGCCTGCGCATCCAGGAGCGGGTCGAAACTGCATTAGCCAACGGGACTGCGATCTTGATCGGCGATGAAGCGCTATCTCCCAGCGAAACGTTCTTGCAGCGTTTCGGCCTGGCTCAAGATCAGATCACGCAGTGTTTTACCAGCTATATGCCGAATTGGCAACCAATTGAGCTTGGTGGCGGTTTGCCAGTCTATTATCGGCTTCCCTCAGCAGAAGAGTTGGCGCTAGGTTCAGGGTGGCGGTTTGGCCGCGCTCACTGGGGATGGCGGGCGTGGAATGTGGTCGACGAACATATTGATGGCGCATGGACATTCGTTCCAGGTGTTGATCCTCAGATTGCTAGTCCGTTCTTGAATATGGATACAGCCCAATTTCAGGCAATCGAGATACGCATGGCGGCTTCTACTGTGGCTCATGATGCCCAGCTCTTTTTTGTTGATGGAGATGGACAAGTAGACGAAACACGGTCTATTCGCTGGACGCTCAAATCTGAGGCGGTGATGGAGACGTATCGGCTCGAACTTGCCGGCCAGCCGGGCTGGTCAGGGGTTGTAGCTGGATTGCGGCTCGACCCGGTGAGTGTCGGCGATGGCGGTTGGGTGCGTCTTGAGTCGATACAGTTGATACGAGAAGACTGGCGAGAGTAGGCAACATGTCGTTACAACAGCGATGCGTGATACGTAAGCGCTTGATCTTCGTACTGACGATATATGGCGGTTTGGATGCTGCTTACCTATCGTCTGTTGTTTTCTGTCCTCTGTTCGCGACCGACTAGAAGCAGATAGCTGTAAAGTAAAATGCCGGATGCGAGCGAGACGGTAAGTTTGACGGCGAGCGGAAGCTCTGATGGCGAAATAAAGCCCTCAATAGTTCCAGCGATCACCAATAAGGGAACACAGCCGAGCAGTAATTGGAAGGCGCGGTTTGTTGCAATAACTAGGGCAGCGCGGCGGGTGTATAAGCCAGGGCGCAAGATGGACCAGCCAAGTTGCAGTCCTGCGCCACCAGCGATGAAGATAACGCTTAGCTCGATCACGCCGTGAGCAGCGACAAAGCCCCAAAGGTTGTCAGCAAAGTCGAATTGTTGGGCGGCTCCTGCAATGCTGCCGAGCAAGATGCCGTTTTGGGCCAGCACGAAGAGTGAGAGAGTCCCAAGCAATACCCCTCCAGCAAACGCCAGAAACGCAACGCGGATATTGTTGGTCATAATAAAAGACGCTGAAGCAGTTCGCCCCGAGTCATTGATCTGCTTCCACCACTCGCGCTCGCTCTTGATATCGCTCAGGACGTCTTCAAAGTTAGGCAAGAAAGCTGCAACGGCATCTGGTGTGCGATAAGCTATGACAAAGCACACCAGCGCAGGAATAAAGAACATCAAGAATGCTGCCAGGGTATAGCCCCAGGTAGCGCGAAAGACCTGCGGGAAAGTTGTTGTAAAGAAGGCGATGAACTGTCTCGCGCGGGCGCTTTTGTCGCGATATACTTCGCTATGACCGCGACCAACCAGCCCATTCAAATAATCGTTGACTGGGTGGTTGGGAAAGTCGCGGCGGGCGACGGCCAGATCCGATGTGGTCTGGCGGTAGAGCCGGCCTAGAGTTTGGAGTTCGTCGGCGGAGAGGCCGGCAAGCCCGTTGCTCGCCCGATTGAGCAAGCGGGTGAGTTCTTCCCAGGAAGAGCGCTTGATAGCGATGAAATCTTCAGCAAGCATTATGTAGACCCATCGCGCCGTGACTGGCGTGTGAAACTATTCCAATCGTTCATCTGCATTCTATTGTAGTGGCATTCTGGTTGGCGCGCAATGGGGAGATCCTTGGCAGCGTCGCTCAGGCCCGGCGTATTACAGTGCCTTCGCCGGCGGCTTCACCTTGTAAGACGCGGGCAAGCAATCCTGACGTGGGCCCGATCAGGTGGATTTCCAGTTGGGGGATAGCTTGCACCAGTTGCCACATCAGTTCGAGCTTGCTGCGCATACCGCCGGTGACATCAACGGCGTGAGAGCTTTCTGTGCCGTGTAGCACCAGACCGATGTTTTTTTCCGTAATCAACGGGATTGGTTCAGCCCCGGTATGACGATGTGGATCAGCAGTATAGACGGCGTTTTCGCCAACTAGTACGATCCGCGCAGGTCTGAGCGGCGTGTTCAAAGCCACGTGGGTGAAAAGCGCCTCGGTCGAAATAATGGCGCTGCCCTGCATGGTATCGAAGGCAACATCGCCGTGAATGACCGGAACCAGTTTGTGGTCGAGCGCCCGGCAAATTGGTTCAATCTGCCAGTTTACTAGCTTACCAGCAGCGCTTGCGAGCGAGGCGGAGGGCTGGAGCGATAGCGCCGGGACGCCTGCAGCTAAGAGAGCATCGACAATGATCCGGTTCAAGCGCAAGGCGGCGGCGGCGGTTAGCGCGAATCCCATCCAGTTGGCGCTGGCGTCGAGGCCGCGATGGATACCGTATTGTGCGGCATAGCTATGCCCGAAAGAGCCGCTGCCATGACCCAGGAGCAAGGTGTTGTCGGACCTGACGGCAAGTGCGGCCTGAACATCCGCAGCTAGTGCCTGAATAACCGGCATATCGGGAGCTTCTTGCCCCTGTTTGTCGGTAATCGCCGATCCGCCAAATTTGATGAAGGTGAGCATCGTTGTCTGTGGTATGCCAAACGTGATGTCTCTTGGAGCTTCACGCCTACGTTTTAGGTTGGAAATGCCAGCAATACACCCATAATCGTCAACCCAAAGAACACCACACAGAGCGCCAAGGGTGGATCTTTGAGTAGGAGATCCTCTGGGCTGCCGCCGCCGTCGCGTTGGTAGATCAGGTAGAGATAGCGAAAGATGCCGTAAACGACGAAGGGAATCGTTATCATCAGCGCCGGAAACGGCTCTTTTGGTGCAACTGGCGCGGAGAATGTCGCCATACTATAGGCCATGATGACGCTTGCTGTAACGATGGACATCATCTGATCGAGCATAGGCACCGAGTACTCGTTGAGAATACGGCGGTGCTGACCGGCCCCATTTTCGAGAAGCACCAGTTCGTGCCTGCGCTTGCCAATGCCCATAAAGATTGCGAGCAGGCCCATCGAAACCAGGAGCCATGGTGTGATTGGAATATGCAGAACCACAGCGCCGGCTATAGCACGGAGTACAAAACCAGCGGCGAGGGTGAGAATATCAAGAATGACGATATTTTTGAGAAAGTAGGTATAGAGAAAACCTTGAACAGTAATGTAAGCGACCAAAATAGCCATAAAGCCGAAGCTCAGATCGATGGCATAGGCAAGGGTCAAAGATGCAACGATTAGCAAAGTTGATGTCGTGATAGCCAGGCTTGGACTCAGCTTGCCTGAAGCGAGAGGGCGGTTTCGTTTGCGGGGATGGGCGCGATCTTTTTCGATATCCACAAGGTCGTTGACCAGGTAGATTGCGCTCGCCGCCATACAGAAGGCGACGAATGCCAGACACACGGTCAAGATCCGGTTTGGCTCGGTCCAAAGCCGTTCTTCCGAGAAGACAATGGCAGGAAAGATGAAGATATTCTTGATCCATTGGCGCGGGCGCATAGCTCGCAGCAGATGCCAGAGCACTGCCAAACCGCTCGCTGGAGTTCCTTGCATTGGATGGTCGGTGGATATTTCGCGCATAAATCTCCGTATGGCGCATAGTTGGACGGCAAAGTGTATTCTACTAGATTGGGTTCACGGCGTCAACTGCAGGCTTTGATTGCCATAATGCTGATTCGCCCTTGCTCTAGCAGGCTGATCAACGCTGAGCTTGATTGCTGATTGGCGATCACCCATATTGGCGCCAATCGCGCAGGATGAAACTGGTGTTGATCGCTCTGCTTGACAGGCGAGCTGAAAAAATGTACAGTCTAACCGCCATATATTTAAGAATTTGTGTATTGTCCCTCAAGCATGCTTGAATTAGGCGCATAATGACACAGTTGTTGATAGCAACACATAACCAAGGGAAGCTGCGCGAATTTGCGCAAATCCTTGCGCAGCTTAAACTGGACTTGCTTACCTTAGATGATCTGGGGATTTCAACCGAGGTCGAAGAGACAGGAACAACTTTCGCTGAGAATGCGCAGCTCAAGGCGACTGCATATATGCGTTTAAGCGGGTTGCCTGCCCTGGCTGATGATAGCGGTTTGGAGGTCGCCGCGCTGGATGGCGCTCCCGGAGTCTACTCGGCGCGTTATGGTGGTGTAACTGGCCAGGCGCAACTTGACTATTTGCTCAAACAGCTCGAAGGCATCCCGTTCCATGCGCGCCTGGCACGGTTTGTTTGCGTGATTGCCCTGGCGCACCCCGACGGTGCAATCGAATTCGCCGAAGGCTTTCTGCCTGGCGTTATCGAGTTCGCGCCGCGTGGGACCGGCGGTTTTGGGTATGATCCGCTTTTCTATGTGCTGGACGATGACTTGACCCTGGCCGAGATGCCAGCCGAACGCAAGAATCAGATCAGCCACCGGGCGGCGGCAGCGCGAGCAGCGAGTGAAACCCTGGCGCGTTGGCAAGCGGATGGGAAGCTATAAGAAGCGAAGCGGCGGAATCTATGACGGTTTTGGTAACATCACTAGCGTCAGGAAGCAGCGGCAATGCCCTGTTGCTGCGGTCTGGTCATAAAGCAATCCTGATCGATTGCGGGCTGTCGATGCGGGCTATCGAGAAACAGTTGAGCTGGCTGGGGTTGCAGGTCACCGATCTCTGTGCGCTGCTGCTGACCCACGAGCATCACGATCATGCCATGAGCGCGGGACGTTTGGCGCGGCGTTACCAACTGCCTCTGGTGTGCAACCAAGAGACGGCTGCGGCTCTGGGTGATGATTTGAAAGATGCTCCGGTCGAGTTCTTGTCTGTGAACCAGGCGGCCCAGATTGGCCCCTTTGTCGTACGCAGCTTTCCAATTCCACATGATGCGGCTGCTCCCGTAGGTTATCGAATTGCGGTCGAAGATGTCACCATAGGTCTGGCTATCGATTTAGGCAGTTGGACCGAGGAAGTTGTAGCGAATCTCCGCCCCGCCGATCTCTTGATTGTTGAAGCTAATCATGATCGGGAATTGTTGCCAATGGCGCCTTATCCCTGGCCAATCCGCCAGCGAATCGGCGGCCCGCTTGGGCATCTCGATAATGTGCAGACAGGAGAGTTGTTGTACCAAGTTGCTGCTGATGGGCGGCAGCGCGAGGTATGGCTGGCTCATCTCTCAGAGCAAGCGAACACCAAGCAACGTGCCCTACGCGGGGTCGAGCGCGTGCTCAAATTGGCGGGGGTGACCAAGTTGCGCCTGACCGCTTTGCCGCGCCTGAGCGGGCATGTGAGACGAGGAGCTGTAGTCTGGAGTAGTGATAACTTGTTGCAACAGTGCGAATTGTTTGGTTAGTGGCGCACAGTGAGGCGCCGTGCAAAGGAGCACATCATGGCAATCCAAAAAGCAGATTATATCTGGTTCAACGGCCAACTTGTCGCATGGGATCAGGCGACCATTCATGTGTTGTCGCATGTGGTACATTACGGCAGCAGCTTCTTTGAGGGAATTCGCTTCTATGAGACGCCGCGCGGGACAGCAGTGTTCCGTTTGACGCCACATATTCGGCGGCTCTTCGACTCGGCCAAAATCTATCGGACCGAAATACCGTATACAGTTCCCCAGTTGGTCGCTGCGTGTAAGGAAACGATCCAAGCCAATAAAATCCGCGCTGGCTATATTCGTCCCGTCGTTTTTCGCGGGTACGGCAGCATCGGCGTCGATCCAAGCACCTGCCCAATAGAGGTTGTGATCGCGACCATCGAGTGGGGCAAATATTTGGGGGCCGAGGCGATGGAACAAGGTGTTGATGTGTGCGTCTCGTCGTGGAACCGCTTTGCGCCTAACACTATGCCGGCTATGTCGAAAGCAGGCGGGAACTATCTGAATTCACAGCTGATCAAGCAAGAGGCGCTTAAGAATGGCTACAAAGAGGGGATTGCACTGGATACGAATGGCTTGGTCAGCGAGGGAAGCGGCGAAAACCTCTTCCTGATTCGCGATGGCGTGGCGCTGACCCCGCCGGTAAGTTCGTCAATCCTGGCAGGTATCACACGTGACACGACTATTCGGTTATTACGCGATATGGGTGTGGAGGTGCGCGAACAAACCATTCCGCGCGAACTGCTCTATGTCGCCGATGAGCTGTTCTTTACCGGAACGGCTGCTGAGATTACGCCCATCCGTTCGGTCGATGGCATTGCTGTCGGCAATGGGCGGCGTGGCCCGCTAACGACCGAGGTGCAGGCGACATTCTTTGCAGTAGTGCAAGGTGAGCGTGAAGATCATTATGGTTGGCTTGAATATGTCGATGCATAAAAATTGTGGATAAGCAAAACGGTGTTTCTGTAGGAGTGGCTTGTGCGTCGCCTGCACAAGCCTTGCATAACCTTCTGTGAGTGACATGGCGACGCGAATGCTATGTCATTCAAAGAATGAGGGGAATCATGAAACGAGCGAATGTATCGTTACGATCTAAGGATATTGCATCGACCGATACCTTCGGCTATAATAACTCTGCGCTGATGTGCAGTAAAATAGATGTGAGCATCCGGATACAGATTTGCTGGCAAGGAAATGAGGCCAGCGCCCATAAGTACTCTGGCCTCATTGTGTGCTATGGTTGTATGCTATGATAGATAACAAAAAAGCGTTAGCGCGCCTTGGACATTGTGCGCAGACACTGGGTGCAAATCTTGATTTGTTTCGGTTTCCCGTCTGTGTTCATAATTGTGGTCTTTTGAATGTTAGGTCGCCACATGCGGTTGGTGCGGCGCTTTGAAAAGCTGACATTATGACCAAACGATGGCGCTTTGCCACAACGTTGACATTTAGCCATGATTTGTGTCTCCAGATTGCTACATAGCAGTACAATAACTTTAAACTGCTCCAGACTATACCATATTCGTTATCCTTTGGCAAACAAAGGCAGGATGATGAGCGATCAGACTGCGCCACCAAACACACGGGTACTGCCCGATGGCAAAATTGAGGTGTTACCGCGTGCAATTGCAACCATCACTGCGCATGCAGTGCTTCAATGTTATGGCGTGGTTGGGATGGCGCCGCGCAACCTTCGTGAAGGTGTTGCGCAAGTGCTTCATCGCGAGGACCAGCATAAGGGCATTGAGGTGCATATTGGCGAAGATGAAATCGCTATTGATCTGTACGTTATCATTGAATATGGCACTCGGATTGTCGAAGTAGCGCGAAATGTCCAGGAGAATGTGCAGTATGCAGTGGAACGTGCGTTGGGGTTGCCGGTTTCACGAGTCAATGTGCGCGTTCAGGGTGTTCGGATCAGCGATATGTGAAGGATGCGCCTGTGGATAAGCCGATCGAGCCTGGCGTTGAACAAGGCGCAGAAGCGGCGCCGTTGCACGCCTGGGAGGGAACGCACCTGCTCCAAGCTCTGCAGGCGGCGCAACAGTGGTTGAAACAGCATGTCGCGGCGATCAATGCCCTAAATGTCTTTCCGGTGCCTGACGGCGATACCGGAACCAACATGAGCCTAACGATAGCGGCTGCGTTGGATGGTATTGCGCCTGAAGTTTCCTGCGCGCGGGTTAGTGAACAGATTTATCGCAAAGCGCTGATGGGGGCGCGCGGTAACTCGGGCGTCATCCTCTCGCAAATCTTGCGTGGTGTCGCTCATGGGATGGCTAGCACCGATGTGTGTGGCCCGGCAGAGTTGGCGAATGCACTTGTACAAGCAAGTATCACAGCCTATCGTGGCGCCAGCGCCCCGCGTGAAGGCACAATATTGACGGTTATTCGGGAGACTGGCGAGGCAGCCCAAGCTGCTCTGACTGTTAATGACGCAACCTTGTTCACGGTGCTGTCGTCAGCGGTTGAAGCTGCCCGCGCCTCGGTCGAGCGCACGCCCAGTCTGCTGAAGGTGCTGCGCGACGCGGGCGTGGTTGATGCAGGCGGGCAGGGTTTATTCATTATCCTCGAAGGAATGTTGCGCTGGATGCGTGGCGAGTCGGTGCGGCTCGATCATAATGCGGCGATTGACCAGGAATTTTCGATTGCCTTCAAGGATATCCATGGCCCGGATGACTTTGGCTACTGTACCAATGTCTTGATCAGCGGCGCCGCATTGCCCTATGAAGATATTCGCCAACATATCACCGACGTTGGCACGTCGGTGGTGGTAGTGGGCGACGAGTCGCTGGTCCGGATCCATGTCCACACGCAACGCCCTGGTGATATTCTGAATTATGCGATCCAATTCGGTGATTTGCTGCAAATCGAAATTGCCAATATGGACCAACAGCGGGCAGCATTGCATCAGTTGAAACCGGAGCCTGTTGTTCCGGCTGAATCTCACCCTGCGGAGGTCTATAGCCCGATTGGCGTGGTTGCCGTGGCTCCTGGCAGTGGTTTTGCCGAAATTTTTCGCAGCCTCAATGTTGGTGCGGTTGTCAATGGCGGTCAGACGATGAACCCGAGCACCCAAGATCTGGTGCAGGCGATTGAGGCGCTACCGCAATATGATGTTATTGTCCTGCCGAATAATAGTAACGTCATTATGGCCGCACAGCAAGCAGCGCAGTTGACATCGAAACAGGTACATGTACTGCCCAGCAAAGCGGCGCCGCAAGGTATTGCGGCGCTGGTTGGATTAGGATACCAGCGCGATCTGTCAGCGAATCTTGCCGCAATGCAGCAGGAGATGCAACGAGTGGTGACGGCTGAGATCACCACGGCAGTGCGCGATGCGCAGATCGATGGCGTTGAAGTGTGCGCAGGGCAGACTATTGCCCTCCTCAATGGTGATCTGGTCGAGGCTGGCGATGATCCTGATCAAGTTGTCGACGCAATTGTCGCTCGTATGAGTCTTGAAGAGTTAGAAATCGTAACCGTCTATTATGGGCAGCGTGTTTCTCTTGAACAGGCCCAGA
>JAKSDJ010000310.1 GCA_022360155.1 Chloroflexales bacterium
ACATGATAAAAGTTATACCCAACTAAAGTGTGAGATCTTGAAAGGATCTACAACATGAGCACACAGAGTGTAAATTTAACCGAACAGCATGAGCAAACAAAGAAGGTGATCAACGCCTTTCTTGAGACCCTTGGACGAGGAGATTACGAAAGTACAGGCCAACTTGTCGCTGAGGACTGCGTGTTCGAGTATCCGTACGCTGTTGATGGCGCTCCTAAACGCTTGGAAGGCCGTGCCAATATCGTCGAACATGCGCTGCTCGGTGGTCTGAAGTCACGCCGCGACCTAAAGTTTTTTGACCTCAATATTATTCCGGCACTTGATCCCAAGTGGGTCACCATTGAGTTTCGCAATGAGTCAATCTCGACAGTCAATAATCAAGCCTACAACCAGCAATTTATCAACATTATTCGAGTTCAAAATGGGCAGATAACGGTCTTTCGTGAATACTATCATCCCGATGTTGAGCGTGCAGGCGGCAATCCCCGCGCAAAGTTCTAATCTACACATTGGAGCAATTGCAGCTCAGAGACAAGTTGATAATTATATCGTGCAGCATATCGCTGATACGCTGCACGAGTATAGACTTTCTGTATCACTTACGGTATTAAAAGAATTGATTGAAAGGAATGACTTATGAATATCGTTATTGCAGGGGCTCGAGGGAGAACCGCAAAGGAACTGATCAAGTTGCTTGTTAGCCGAGGCGATACGGTCACGGGGATTATTCGTCAGGACCGACAACGAGGTGAAATTGAAGCGCTTCGGGCGACAGCGGTTGTGGCTGACCTTGCACGAGATGATTTAACAACGTTTGTTAAAGGTATGGACGCGGTCGTTTTTGCTGCAGCTGGTGCAGCTCATGAGTATGAAGCCATAGATCATCGGGCAGCAGACCGTCTTGCAGCTGCTGCTGAACAAGCCGGCGTACGCAGATATATTCTGCTGTCTGCGAATGGCGCACATGATCCACATTCCTGGGGAGCAGCGTATGCTGACTACCTGGGCGCGAAACGCGCAGGTGAAGATTGTGTCAAATCCCGTGATCTTGATTGGACAGTGATGCGCCCAGCCGCGCTCGGCAGTGGAGAGGGAACCGGACATATCACCCTCCTCAGTACACCAGGTGGCACAGGAAGTATTGACCGTAAGGATGTTGCACGCACCTTGGTTGCGGTGCTTGATCATGACAATACCATTGGCAAGACGCTTGAGCTTTGGCGTGGAAATACCCCAATTGAAGAAGCTGCGCGTGCAGTATAAGTGTTACCCTCCCTAGACCGAGTGCGACCAAAATGTGTGGAACGATAAGATGGTCGTGGAAGCGGGTAAGCGTTGAACACCACAACCTTCAGAATCAATAATCGGCAGTACCACCGTCGATTGTTGTCAGGAGCAAAGTTATGCCATCCAACGCCGAGACTATGGTACCGCAGATCCGGAGCGAGTTCGAACGCCTGGTGACGTATGTGACCGGAGCAGAGCGCCAGGCGCAAACGACCTATACCGTCGAACTGACCCTATTTCGGCGCCTGCTGGCGCTGGGACTGGCCTTGCTGCGGCTGTTTTTTGTCACCCGCGCCGCCACGTGCCCAGATGTGCCGACCCGACCGGATGGAACCGCCATGACCTATCACGAGCAGCGGCGTGTGACGTATGTCTCGGTGTTTGGTCGGCTGCGCTTCGCCCGCCACTATGTCGTCGCGCGGGGCCAACCGGGCGCGTGCCCACTCGATGCAGTGTTGAGTCTACCCGCCTGCATCTTCGCGGATCTGGTGCGGGACTGGACCGCCCATGGCTGTACCGATGGCGCGTATCGGGAAAGTCAGACGGTGTTGGAGCGGATTTTGGGGCTGACGTTGCGTGTCCAGACGCTGGAGCAGCATGTGGCAAGGGATGCCGTGGATGTGGACGCCTTCTATGCCCACCCCCCGGCCCCAGACCAACCGGTTGCAGCGGGAAGCATTCTGGTGGTGCAAGCCGACAGCAAAGGGACGCCCCTGATCCAGCCTTCGTCCGCCCCGCCCGCCCGACGCCAGGCTGGTCAGCTCTGCACGAGGAACAAGGAGGCCGTCGTGACCTGCCTGTTGTACACAATGGCCCCCTCTGTGCGCAGCCCGCAGGAGGTCGTGGCGGCCTTGCTCAACGCGGAGCGTCCGCGCCCGCGTCCGCGTCCGATGGCCAAAGAGCAGCATGCCACGTTGGACGGCAAAAACGTGGCCTTCACCCGCCTGGTCCAGCGCGCGGCCCACCGGGAGGGATACCCGATCCAGCACCGCGTGGCGCTCACCGATGGGGCGGCGGCGCTCCAGCCGCAGATGCAGACCCACTTCCCGCACCATACCTTGATCCTGGATAGCATCTATGCCAGTGCCTACCTGTGGGAATCCGCCGATGCGCTGCTGGGCGACCAGCCGACCCAGCAGTGCGCCTGGATGCGCACCCGCCTGGAACTGCTGCTCACGGGACAGACTGAGCGGGTGATTACGGCGCTGGAGACTGCCGCCCCAGCCCCCGAGCGAACCTCCGCCCAACAGCAGGCCCTCGTCCGCACCAGCGCCTACGACCGCCGCAACCAGCCCTATATGCGCTACCAGGACTATTTGGCCCAGGGCTGGCCTAAGGGCACGGGCGTCGTGGAAGGCGCCTGTGGGCATTTGGTTAAAGACCGTATGGAGCAAGCGGGCATGCGCTGGACGAAAGCCGGCGCCCAACCCATCCTGGATCTCCGCGCCGTGCGCCTGAACGGCGACTGGGATGCCTACGGTCAGTTTCATCGGCAGCAGCAACATCAGCGGCTGTACGGAACCGGAACCGCGACGGTGGTGGAAGACCACCTGCTGGCGTTAGCGGCATGAGCGTTCCACACATTTTGGTCGCACTCCCCTAGACCCCATCTCTGTGCGTGTTGAGTTTATCGAAAACGTGATAGCTATAGAGAAAACAAAAAGGTTCTGTATTAATTCAAACACATATTAAGACGCTGAGATAAACCTAAATATATGTGCAGACGTCATTTTCGTGTCTGAGCAACTAGAAACATTAGAAAGGGAAGCTCCATGACAAACGATCTTCAGGGACGGGTGGCTCTGATCACCGGGGCCACAACAGGAATAGGGCGAATGACTGCGATCGCACTTGCAGCACGAGGGGTAAATGTTGTGGTTGCCGCGCGCCGACAGAAAGAAGGCGAGGATACGGTTCGTGAAATCGAAGCTGCCGGTAGCCAGGGGTTCTTCGTGCATACTGATGTGACCCAAGACGAACAGGCTATTGCTATGGTTGAACGCACGATTGAGCAGTTTGGTCGGCTCGATATGGCCTTTAACAACGCAGGTTCTGGTATTAACACACCTATCACCGAGATGGCGACTCATGAATGGAACCAGGATATTGCGGTCAACCTGACTGGAACCTTCTACGGTCTCAAGGCGCAGATGAAGGCCATGACAGCGGAGGGCGGTTCCATAGTCAATATGAGTTCACAGACAGCAACTTTTGCTTCTCCAGGTTATGGCGCCTATGCTGCAGCAAAAGCAGGTGTTGAGGCGCTTTCCAGGGTCGCTGCCGTTGAGGGCGCCGGGAAGGGCATTCGTGTCAATACCGTGGCTCCTGGCGTCATCAACACCGATATCCTTAAAACTGTTCCGCCGCATCTTCTGGATGAGCTAAAAAAGCGCATCCCTCTCGGCAGACCAGGTGAAATGAACGAAGTTGCTGAACTGGTGGTCTTCCTCCTTTCCCCATCGTCAAGCTTTATAACAGGACAAAACTTTCTGGTTGATGGAGGTTTCACAAGAGGATTGAGACTCTAATCTGTGGCACCTAAGAGTAATTACGAGGTAGTACAGGGGCTCCAGGCGAAGGAGCACACCGACAGAAAATAGAGATGGCACCTTGATTGCTAGTTGACGCCCATTGGTTCTTGGGACAAAATTCTGGGTATTGAAGCCGAATCACTGCCTAGGAGGAACCAATGGACGTCGATTGGATGATACCGGTTTTTGTGCTGATCGACACACTGAGGGAGCGCGTCGGTCACCAGAGTGAGGTGCGTGCGCAGGCGCCTGATTCGGAGGTCATTCTGATCGCCATCGCCGCCGCCACATACGTCCAGCATCATCACGAATGGGCCGTCTGTATCCTGCGTGAAAGTCGCTATCGGTCGGGTCGGATCGCTGGCACGCGCTTCAAGCGGCGGCGGCATAAGCTCGCTGACGGGCGGGAGGTTATCGCGCGCCCCCGCGGCGCGATCTTGTGTACGGGCGCGATCTTTGTGATCGCTAGCCGGCCCGGCCCGGTCTGGCGGCATGGGCGCGCCCGCCGCGGCACGAAGGTGCGCGCCCGCGCCTCTTGCGGCTATTGCGCCGCCAAAAAAGAGCAGTTCTTCGGCTGGCGCATGCACCTGATCGGCACGCCGCACGGCATTCCGGTCAGTTTTCAGTGACTCCCAGCCGCCTTGCATGATGTGACGCCGATCCACGAACTCGCGTTCGGCTTGCCGCCCGCTGCGCGCCTGTTTGGGGACAAGGCCTACAACAGCGCCGCAGATGCGGCGACGATCCTGGGCGAGACCGACGGGCGACTCATCCCCGTGCGGCGGGCCAACAGGCGCCCGCACGCGTGGTTTCTCGATGACATCGAATTGCGCGACTATCGGCATACCATCGAGACGGTCAACAGCCAATGCGAGCAAATGGGTCTTGAGCGCCTGGATGCACGCACCAATCCTGGTTTTGAACTGAAGGTGTTGGCGCCGATGATTGCGCTTTCGTGTACGAATATAGGCAAGAACTAGCAATCAAGGTATGGGGTATTCCGCCAGACAGCAATGTTCAGCACGTGAATGTATCGACTGTTTTCATGAAATATACACAGCGGCGCCATCTTATGGTACGAATGACGCTTGATTAGGATAAAAGAATGGGGGCAAACATATGGAAATGCAGCAAAAAGTTGTGCTTGTTACCGGTGGCAGCTCGGGTGTCGGGCAAGCAACGGCTGTGGTGTTTGGTCGGCAAGGTATTCGGGTTATCGTAACGGGACGTAACTCCAAAGGACTGGACGAAACCGTTGAGCACGTGCGTCAGGCTGGTGGCGTGGCACAGAAGATTACAGCTGACATCAGTGAGCCGAACGATATACAGCGCATGATTGAGCAGGCGCTAGCTGTCTATGGACAGCTAGACATCCTAGTAAATAACGCAGGAACACAGGGAGAGGTCGCACCACTTGTCGATCAGCGCCTAGCGAGTTTCCAGGAGGTCTTCGATACGAATGTTCGCAGTGTCTTTCTGTGCATGAAATATGCTATTCCACATCTGCTAAACCAGCGTGGCGCAATCGTAAATATTGCTTCCGGTGGTGGGCTGGTTGGAGTACCTGGAGCGTCAGTGTACTGCGCGAGTAAGCATGCTGTTATTGGAATGACGAAGGTTGCTGCGTTAGATTACGCCACCGCAGGACTCCGGGTCAACGCAGTCTGTCCGGGCGGGGTTGACACACCAATGTTGCAACGCTTCTTCGAATCGATTCCTGACCCAGACGCACGACGGCAGGCACGGGAAGAGTTCAATGCGACGCATCCCATAGGTCGCATTGCGAAACCAGAAGAAGTAGCCGCAGCAGTTGTATTTCTGTGCTCGCCCGATGCTGCCTTCATCACGGGCACAACCCTGTCAGTTGATGGCGGCTATGTCGCGCATTAATATACATGATGCATTTTATTACTGAGGAGTCTACATATGACCCAGCCTATTCTTGTTGTCGGTGGTACGGGGAGGACGGGCAGGCATGTCGTATGGAAGTTGCTTGAGCGAGGGTATGGCGTCCGGGTGTTGACACGAGACACGCAGCAGGCGCGCCGATTATTTCATAGTGAGATCGAGTATGTCCAAGGGAACGTCGGTGCGCCTGAGACCCTCGTTGATGCAGTGCGTGGGGCGCGTACAATCATCACTGCCGCCTATGGAGGCAACCGTGAGCGCCCCGAGATCGTGGACTATCAAGGAACTAGGAATCTACTCGAATTGGCGAAAGCCGAAGGTGTCCATCCCTTCATTTTTACTTCGACCATTTATGTAACTCGTCCCGACCATTATCTTAACGCGGACGGGCAGATTCTGACCTGGAAAGGTCGTGCCGAAGCCCTCATTCGGGCTAGTGGCATACCCTACACTGTTTTCTACCTCGACGCCACACCATCCTCAACAACGTCGCAATGAGCAATGCCCATCTGGGTTTAGGGTCAATACCTCCTTTCAGGTCTTGAACCGACGCTTTGGCAGCCTCCCAGCGAAGTGGCACCGCTCCGGCTCGCTCGCAAACAGGTTACCGTACTGCGCCAGCAGTTCATGCACCCGGTTGGGGTAGTCGACGATAGCTGGCGTAGCATCCTCCCGTTCGCGCATCCACCATATCCTCGTACTTCCATCCCGCCAGTGCTAGCAAATCACATCCCCGCTTAATTTTGCAAAAGTTCAGTGATAGTTTTAAGGCGATGACCATAAGAGTGATTACAGGTGGAGAATGCATAGGAATTGGCGTTGTTCTTCCATGATTGGTTGTTGACATACATCATGTGTGTAGTAAAATCAAGGCATTTCGGCAACATTTCAAAGACGCTGTCGTCGTGCCTTTACAATCGATAAACCTTAATTTGTCCAGGCATCCTACTGAAGGAAGAAGTTTCTTATGCCAAAACGCCTTTTATGTGACACGCAAAACGACAAGATTACTGGTGTTTGTAGTTCGACAACGGCACATTAGACATGTGTTTGCATTACGGAGAGGATCTCCGCTGATGTTCCAGCCGACTTTTCCGCAACCGGGTGCGGTTGATCAGGCGCCTGACCGCCAAGGACTTCGCCTTGCACAGCGACGAGAAAGCCGGGCGATAAGCAGGAGTTTACAATGACCAACCCATCCCGTCACCGCAAACCAGAGATCATGAGCCCAGCAGGCTACTGGCCGCAGCTCCAGGCGGCCATCGAGGCCGGTGCCGATGCGGTCTACTTCGGCCTCAAGCATTTTACCGCTCGCGCGAAAGTCGGCTTCACCCTGGCTGAACTTCCCGACGTGATGCGCACCCTCCACCAGCGCGGGGTCAAGGGCTACGTCACCTTCAACACCCTGGTGTTCGATCATGAGCTGGAGGCGGCGGCCCGGACGCTCGCCGCCATCGCCGAAACCGACGCCGACGCGATCATCGTGCAGGATGTCGGGGTCGCACAACTGGCCCGGCAGATCGCCCCGGACCTCGAGATCCATGGCAGTACGCAGATGAGCATCACCAGCGCCGAAGGGATCGAGCTGTCGCAACGCTTTGGAGTGAGCCGCGTGGTGCTGGCCCGCGAGCTGTCGCTGGACGAGGTCCGCACGATCCGCGCCCAAACGAATTGTGACCTGGAGGTGTTCGTCCACGGCGCATTATGTGTTTCCTACTCCGGGCAGTGCTTCTCCTCAGAGGCGTGGGGCGGGCGCAGCGCCAACCGCGGGCAATGCGCCCAGGCCTGTCGTCTGCCGTACGATCTGATCGTCGATGAGCAGCAACGACCGCTGGGCGACGCGCACTATCTCCTTTCGCCGGGCGATCTCTACGCCCTACGCCAGATCCCGGAGATTGTTCAGATCGGCATCGCCGCGCTCAAAATCGAGGGACGCTACAAGGATGCCAACTACGTCGCGCTGACCACCCACACCTATCGCCAGGCGGTCGACGAGGCATGGGCCAGCCTGCCCCTGAGCATCAGCCGTCGCGAAGAGCTGCACCTCGAGCAGGTCTACTCACGTGGGCTGGGCGCGCACTTCATCGCCGGCGTCAACCACCAGACGGTGGTCAGCGGACGAGCGCCGCGGCATCGCGGGGTGCTGATGGGGCGCATCGTCCAGGTACACGCCGACCGCGTTGTTCTGATGCCCGATTCGGCAGCGGCGGCGGCCCCGCTCAAGGCGGGCGATGGCGTGGTCTTCGACGCCGCTGACTGGCGCAGCCCGGAAGAATCCGAAGAAGGCGGGCGGATCTACCACGTCACCCCGCTGCGCGGCGGGCGGCTGGAGCTTGAGTTTGGCAACGGTGCGATCAACTTTGCTCGGGTCCGCGCAGGCGATCTGCTGTGGCGCACCCACGACCCTGAGCTGGAAAAAGAAGCGCGACCGTTCACCCAGGCTACCGCGCCGGTTCACAAACAGCCAGTTGACGTGCGTGTGA
Source organism: Chloroflexales bacterium (assembly GCA_022360155.1). Taxonomy (GTDB): domain Bacteria; phylum Chloroflexota; class Chloroflexia; order Chloroflexales; family Chloroflexaceae; genus JAKSDJ01. The sequence goes on from JAKSDJ010000310.1 coordinate 8,210, forward strand.
CCGTCCGCGCGGGCGCGCCGCTGCTCATCGAATGGACGCTGGTCGAACAGCCGGAAGTCCAGGTGACGGTGCAATCCGCCGATCCGCTCGGCCCGGCGCAGAATCGAGCGCTCAGCGATGAGTTTCTGCGCGAGCAACTGGGGCGCTTGGGCAACACACCCTACGAACTGGCGAGCCTGCAACTGGATTTGGAGGGTCGACCGTTTGCGCCCAGCTCACTGCTCAATAAGCTGCGGCGCGCGGCGGTCGAACAGTTGGTCGAACGCCAGGGTCGCCCCCGCTCCGTCGCCGTCAACGATCCTGCGGTGACGCTGACCAGCGCCCTGGCTCCAACCGAGCGCGACGCCACGCCTGCCGCAACGACTGCGCCGCAGTTACACCTGCTCGTCCGCACACCGGATCAGTTGGCGGCTGCACTCGAACTGCAAGCAGCAAGCATCACGCTGGACTACCTCGACCTGTATGGGTTGCGTCCGGCAGTCGAGCAGGCGCAGGCCAGCGGTATCACGGCGCGGGCGGCGAGCCCGCGGGTGCTAAAACCGGACGAGCAGCGGATCGTGCGCTTCTTGCTCAAGCTAAACTGCGCGATCGTCGTGCGCTCGACCGGCTTGCTCCACGCGCTCCAGGGCGCGACGCAGCAGCCCTTGATCGGCGATTTCAGCCTGAATGCGGCAAATGTCCTCTCCGCTGATACGTTCCTGCGCCTCGGCCTCACGCGCCTCACCCCCACCCACGACCTCAACGCCGCGCAGATCGCCGACCTGTCACATAGCATCGGCGCGGAGCGGGTGGAGGTGGTGGTCTATCAGCATCTCCCCGTTTTCCACACTGAACACTGCGTGTTTTGTCGTTTTTTGTCCACCGGTACGAGCTACAAAGACTGCGGACATCCCTGCGAGAAGCACCGCGTGGCGCTCCGCGATGTGAATGGACGGGTGCATCCGGTCGTCGCCGATGTGGGCTGCCGCAATACGGTTTTCGGCGCAGAAGCCCAGGAAGCCAGCCGCCATCTGGATACGCTGCTGACCACCGGTATCCGGCATTTCCGCCTCGAATTCGTTCACGAAACGGGCGCAGACGTAACCCGGATTGCCCGCGCCTTCGCCGACACCTTGGGTGGCAAGCTGCCAAGCGACGAGCTGACTCGCCAGTTGCAACGGCTGGCCCCGCAGGGCACAACCGAGGGAAGCCTGTTCGTGCCAGCGAATTATCTGACGCTGCCGGTGTTGCAGTAGCGCGAACCCTCGCGCCCCAAACTGATCGAACACGATGCGCTAAGCTCGACTTTATCGTGCGCCCTTTAACGGTATGAACGATCGCTCTGAAGGAGCCATCCTTGGACACTGGGATGAGGGCTACGTAGCGGGCGTGTAGGTGTGGCACGCCTATGGGTCCGAAGCCGGCGGACAACCGTTCGGCGCCTGCCAACCACCGCGCAGATGACCGACCAGCCCTCTGACCTATGCTGACGCGAGAAACCTGCGTGTGCGGCGGCGTTACGCGCAACCGGGGTAAGTGGTTGACCCACCGGTCCCAAAAGGGGCGGTGGCGGGTGTACCGGCCGATACACCGTGTCCATCGTGTCGCTGATCCACCCGGCGTAGCGCCGGCAGCTACCGGTCACGATCACGTCGTTCACACCGGAACTGGGGAACTCCCACACCGCCAAGCCCAGCAATGGGGCGCGAAACCGCCAGCGCGCGGGCGGGAGGACGGAGGCGGCGTAGTCGCCTAACGCCGGGTGGTAATCACCCGGACATGGTGAAGGCCCGCCAGGGGAAAGCCAACCAAAAGGCAAGTCAACGGATGCAGTGCGGAATGCAGCTGACGGGAGGCCCGTCGCGCCTGGTGCGCCGCGCGATCGGCAACGATCAACCCGCCCTTGACGAGTAGGCTGGCCGAACCGGAAAGCGGAGCGCGGTGCAAGTCGCACGCTCCGTTTGGAAGGGGGGAAAGACTGCAAAGTCCTACCTATCCTTACCATTTGTGGCGCCTTGATCAAGGGCTCTCGGAAGAAGAAATATGCATGGTGATCGGCCTTTTTTTATCTATCACGCTTGATTGACGACATTGAAAAAGATCCAAAGTGCGTTGTGCATATCCACACTTTATGCCTTCCCAATGAGAAATAAGAACCTTTGACAGTTTGTATGAGCAGGTATCTCCAAAGTGTGATATGGACAAAGTCGAGCTAAGAAGCTGTCTGAAAAGATTCGCGCCTGAACCCCCAGACCTGACAGATGCGGCGCGTTGGTTTGTTTGGGGGATGCCGGGAGCTGCGGATGCCGCACCTGTCAGGTCTTAATGCGGGCTTTGCAGACAGACTCTAAGAATGGCTGTTCACAGATATGGACGGGCGTGCCGGTTTTTGGAGTGCGCAAGCCATGCTTGTGCGCGGCAACATGGCTGCCGCACTCCATAAGACTTCTCAGGTTTTCAGCAGCGTCGAGCAAGGCATTGGCGCATTTGGCGAATAGCCCGACCGGCAGTATCATAGCGGCTATGGTATGGGAATCAGATCGGGGAAGGAGAACGAAGCTATGAGCGTCGAGAGTGACTACTGTGTGATTATGACCACGGCCGGCAGCCAGGAAGAGGCCGACCGCCTTGCCGGGGCGCTCGTCGAGCAGCGCTTGGCCGCCTGTGTACAGATAATCGGGATCAACAGTTGCTACGTCTGGGATGGGCAGGTGCAGAAGGAACCCGAACTGCTCTTGCTGATCAAGACCCAGAGCGAGCGATACGAACAGATCGAGCAGTTCATCACCCAGAATCACAGTTATGATGTGCCGGAAATCGTACAGTTGCCGATTAGTCGCGGTTTGGGCGGCTATTTAAGCTGGATACAAGAACACACGACGTGATCGCATGTTGGCATCCTTCGGCTGCGCCAGTCCTGAGCGCAGCCGAAGGGCTCAGGACC
>JAKSDJ010000452.1 GCA_022360155.1 Chloroflexales bacterium
AGGCTGAGGAGCCGGTAGGTGCGGGCATCGTAGCGGATGCTGCTATCCGGCTTGAAGGTCGGGCAGGTCTCCGACCTATTCGCCCGCGCTGCACGAACCGCCTCAGCCGCCTTGTCCCTGGCGCAACAGGCCAGTTGCGCCCCCAGCCCGTACGTGCTGCGGGTGGGGCCGTAGACGATGTGGTGCAGTTTGTTTTTGTTGGTGATGCGCTCGTTCCACGCGACCTGTGCGCAAGAGGTGGCCGCCGCGTTGAAGACCGCCGCCGTCGACCGAATGGCGGTTGCGGCGTCAGCGTCAAGCGACAGTTTACAGCATATGGTGCGTATGGAGAACGTTTGTGTCATAAGACAAGTCTACCACAATCCGAACGCCTGTGCAAGCGGGCGCTGAAGCGGGCTCAAGCGGGGCGCTCCGCCCAGGGCTGAAGCGGGTGGGTTTCCGCGCCTGAAGGCAAGCATTTATGAATATGGAGGCGGGATAATGCATGTGCATATGAGACAAATTGTAGTTGCATCTTTTGCACTGATCGTCGGGTTTTTCTTGTCGGTCTTCGCTGCGGCAAGTGCCAGTGATGAGCATCCATTTTCGGTCCAGAAATTTTCATCTACACCAACACAAATACTTTGGAAATTTGAAAGGGAGTGTGAGAATCCTGACCAACATACAGTAGGAAAAACGATTTTCCGCAGCAGCGCTTCGGGGCAAGAGGTTCATGGGCAGTTCGGAACAACCGAAGATACTTCAGGTTATCCTGCCGAATCGGGATTTGTAAAGTATACTAACATCAACATACCTCAAGTGGATAATCTATATCTGACAGTAAGATACTCCAAGTCCAGTTCAGCCAGTGTTCCGATTGAAGTACACATAAATGATGAACCCCGAGGAGTTTTTACGCCAACAAATACAGGGAATTGGAACGTATTTACCTCAACGAATGCAATTCATTTAGGTAATATAGACAATGGTGTTTACACTATGACATTTTACACAGAAGGGCAGCAATTTGGTGTTGCTGATCTGGATAAATTTTCTCTCACCGGTGATTTGCCTGTATCACTATCACCATTTCAGGTCTTCCTTCCTTTAATATTTAAGGATTTTTTCAACAATTGGGCTACAAACGATTCATACAGTACTACGTGTGCAGAGGAAGACAATGTCAATATTCCCGCTTTTGCTCGCCAGATTAATAATTTTGAAGTAACCGCCACCCATCCAACCTACGACATTGGGATTGATAGCTGTGAGGCTGACTTCTCTGGTTGCGCCACGGCGGCATTTCAAGCCCTTGATACTTGTACTCAACTCTTTGATGATGGTACGAACATTGTTTATGGCTGTACTGTCACAGGATGGTGGCGGCCTTATAGTATGAATATCGTTGTGGGCGGCAATTCAGGTAGCTATCATTACCTTACTCTACATAGGAAAATTCAGGACGAGAATTCTTGGCCACAATTCTTGGTTCTCTATGAAGATGGTAATATGAGGCTCAAACCGCATCCACCAACTGGGCGTTCGGATACCTGTTTTGGCAGTTCCGTCATTGTCGGTCCTGCACCTCCATCTCAAAGACCATACATAGACATCCAAGAAGTTCAGGTCAGCCTACCTGAATTGACACTTGATCTGACCTATAGAAGTGGGGGTACAGCTCACATCGACCTATCCGTCAACCGCTCCCAAGCTGTTGCTTCGGTTGATGTAAACTATCCGATGAGTACCGCTATCCCATTTGCAACGTTCCGTTCGATGTATGTAGCGGATGGGAACGCCGATGTGGATCATATTCAGACGTTATCGAAAGACTCTCCTATCTTGGATGGATGGAATACTGAACCTGGACCTTGGTGGTTTTTCTATCGAACAGTTCGTAGCATTCATAATACATCCGCTCCTGACATTCGAATAGAAGTGTTGAATTAGATTTGCGATAGTACTCTCCGGTGATGCCAGTGGCGTTGCGGATTGTGCCTGTGGAGATAAGGGTGTGGGTGGTCGCCCGTCCGCCCACCCACCCAACAAATCGTTGCACTAGACGCCTAATCTTCGCTTTTTAACAACCTCCGTTGGGCGGCCAAGCGGTCATTGATTGGAACATTCGGGGCAAACCCGGCGCTAGTGAACTCAAGCGTTCGGCGGGCTACTACAACAAAACTCATCTCAGCCAAAGGGAAATAGCTCGCCGAATAGAGGTGTCAGTAACCCACCGCTCAAGCAGGTGGGCTTGTGTGGCGAGCGAACGCCAATCGCGAACCCGCAACGCAAGTACTGACTAGACAGTTAGACTGACCCGGCTTCGCGTGGCAGCGAGCAGAACGATACGGATGCCCCACT
>JAKSDJ010000539.1 GCA_022360155.1 Chloroflexales bacterium
CCGCGCCGGTCGCTGCAGGCGCCTCGGGCGCGGCGGCAACGTCGCCGGTTTCGCCGTTGGATGTCGGCGGGGCGGCGGGTTGCCCGCAAGCCGCCAGCAAGGCCGCGCCGCCCCACGTCACCAGGCCACGCAGGAGATCCCGCCGCGATAGCGTCTTGTCATCCATCATCCGCTCAATCATCATGCGCTCACGCTGCTTGCTTGCCATGACTTGTTCCTCCCATTGTGTGAATACGATAGCGTGATGCCAGTTACGAGCGGTGTGCGATGCATCGTGCGTGCAGCAACCGGCCTTGTGATCACCGCCAGCCGCCCCGCAGCCAGGACTTGCGCTTAGTTGGAGTTGGCTGCTTGACACCGTCGGTGTTGATGACAGCAACGCTCGACGCCTGGTTCTCGGTCATATTGGTATCTTCCAGCAACAGACAGTTCTCCGGCGACCAGGCGACCATGACGGGCTGGCCGATGCTGTAGCCGTCTGTTGCGCCGCGCGATTCGTTCTGGCTGTCGATCATCAGAGTATCGCCCGACTCCAGGCGTACGATATACTCGGTCACCGCTCCCTTATAGGTCACGAATTCGACCTGGCCGGAGAAGCTGTTGGGCTCGTTGCTTGGACCTGGCGCGCGGAGCAGAAGCTTCTCAGGACGAATCGCCAGGGTGCTGGTCGTATGCGCGCTGCCGTTCAAACGCACATGAAGGCCGCTGTGGGTACGAAAGGTGTCCGCGCCGATCAGCGCACCGGCGAAGAAGTTCGACCGACCAATGAACTCGGCGACAAAGCGGTTCCGGGGCTGTTCGTACAGCTCGCGCGGCGTTCCGATCTGCTGAACGACGCCATGGTTCAGCACCACCAGCCGGTCGGCCATGGTCAGCGCCTCTTCCTGATCGTGGGTGACCAAGATGGTCGTCAACTTGAGTTGCTGTTGGATTTGGCGGATCTCGATCCTGACCTCCTGGCGCAATTTGGCGTCGAGGTTGGAGAGCGGCTCGTCGAGCAACAAAACCTTGGGGTTGATCACCAGGGCGCGGGCCAGCGCTACCCGCTGCTGCTGTCCGCCGGAGAGTTGGCGCGGCATCCGCTCGGCCAGCCCGGTCAACTGGACGGTCTTGAGCGCCCATGCGATCCGCTCCTCAATCGCAGCGGCAGAGAGTTTGCGCATCTTCAAGCCAAAGGCGATATTGTCGGCGACGGTCATATGCGGAAAGAGGGCGTAACTCTGGAAGACCATCCCGGTATCGCGCCGGTAGGGCGGCACATAGGTCACATCACGGTTGTCGAAGCTGATCCTGCCGTCGATCGGCTCGATAAAACCGGCAATCAGCCGCAGCGTTGTGGTTTTGCCACAGCCGCTTGGCCCCAAGAGCGCCACAAACTCGCCTTCGGCAACATCGAGCGACACCGCGTTGACGGCCACGGTTGGGCCGTAGCGTTTGGTCAGGTTTTGCAACTGCACATAGGACATAGGCGCTTATCTCCGGACCACCTGGCCGAGCCCGACAAGCCGATCGGTGATCAGCATCGCCACGGCGGTAATCGTTATCTGCACGGTCGCGACCGCAGCAATCGTGGGGTCGAGATTGAATTCGAGATACTGGAGCACCGCAATCGGCAGCGTCGTGCGCCCTGGTCCAACCAGCAGCAAGCTAAACTCCAGATTGGTGAACGAAGTGATAAAACTAAAGATGGCCGCCGCGACAATCCCGGCGCGAATCATGGGCAGCGTCACCCGGTAAAAGGTCACCCACGGATTGGCGCCGAGGTTCATCGCCGCCTCTTCGACCGAGCGGTCCATTCCGATCAAGCTAGCCGCGATGAGGCGAACCGTCCACGGAATAGTCAGCAAAATGTGGGCAAGCGCCAGGCCAGGGATAGTGGCGGTGAGACGCACACCAAGCAGCTCGCCGATCCGCACCAGGAAGACAAACAGCGCAATACCGGCGACGATGCCGGGGACGACTAGGGGCGAGAGCAGCAGGGTGTTGAGCGCTTCGCGACCGGGGAAGCGGTAGCGGACCAGACCCAACGCCGCAGGCACGCCCACCAGCAAACCGCCAAACATCGACAGCACCGCCACTTGCAGGCTCAGGCGGAAACCGTCGGCGAAGGCGCGCTGCAGCCAGATGTTGGCATACCAGCGCAGAGTATAGCCTTGCGCCGGAAATGAGATGATCTGGTTGCTGAAGAAGCTGATCCAGACCACAAAGACGACCGGGATGAGGATAAACCCAAACACAAGCACAGCCGTCGTCCGCAACAGCAGGCGGCTGATATTCAGTCGAGACGATCGGCCCCGCGCCGCTGTCAGCTTGCGGGGCGCCGGCGCTACGTCAGGATGTTGCATTGCTCAGTCCCTGGTCGCGCATGCTGGTTCCTTATGGTTTGTCGAGACGCAGATGCGATGAGACGATGACGCGATGACGCGGTAAATTCTGAAAGGGCGCTTCGCGAAGCGTCCCTACGTGCCTCCGCCACTCGTCGTCTCCACTGCTCGTCACCCCTCTTAGCGTTAAGCCGGGATGGTCAGGCTTGCCAGATC
>JAKSDJ010000660.1 GCA_022360155.1 Chloroflexales bacterium
ATCGGGGAGGCGAAGCTTCCCCGAAAACGCCTTCTTGCCGTGGCAGCGGCGGCGCTGCCGCCGCTGCCACGGCAAGAAAAAGGATTCTTGGAGGGCTTGCAGCGCTCCAAACCTCCCTGCCGACTGGTGACCGCGTACATCCTGTCATTAACATGAAGAACAAACATTCAAGCCTGACAATATATCAACATGTCAACCTGCTAACGTGTCAACGTGATCAGCGTGCTATTTGCCGGTAATTATAATGGGTAGGTTGATCTATGACCATCTAGCTAGTTGACGACGCTCTAACTACATGCGATAATAATCGCTCCGGATGCTACTACAGTAGGCCGCAGAGACTCTTGTGGCATTGACAGCCCCTGTCTTTGTATGGGACTGAGGGTCAGTATCGACATCTTTGTCAATTGTAATAGTTAAAGAGGTGGACCATGGACGATCAGCGAGCGGTGACGATCCTGGATCTGCATACTCGGCTCCTTACGCTCAAGCTTCTTCCGCGTACCGGCTGGCTGCAGCGGGGAATGACCAATGTAGAGAGCATCGCCGACCATAGCTTCAGTGTGGCCATGCTGGCGCTTCTGATCGGTGATCTGCAACCCGACCTGGATCGTAGTCGACTGCTGACTATTGCGTTGCTTCACGATATTGCAGAAGTATTTATTGGCGACCTGCCCGCATCTGCACGACGACTCTTCGGAGCAGAGGCGAAGCGTGAAGCCGAACGGCGTTCTATGCAGGAACTGCTGAATGGGTTGCCGCAAGCGACCGAATACATAGCCCTATGGACCGAGTACATCGAGGGCAGCAGTCGCGAGGCGCGCCTCGTGAAGACACTCGACCGCATCGAAATGCTGGTCCAGACCCTTGCCTACGAGCGGGCTGGCCATCGCGCCCTTGATGAATTATGGGACGACCTTGACTGGAGTTGGGGTGATGAGTTTCCCCTTATCCACTCTTTTCTCTCGCGCCTTCTTGCCGAGCGATTCCAACTCAACGGCAAGGCGCATATAAATGGGGCATGGACCGCACCAAACGGCGACAAGGAACCAGGCATCAAGAGCGATAGCACAATGCGGGAAACATAAGACATATCGGTGGCTTGTGTGGAGCGACGCACAAACACCTCTCTGGTGATACGACGGGAAGACCGCCATACCGCCAGAGAGGTGTTTTTTGCGCTAGCATGGGCGCTTCGCGAAGCTACATTACACCGCCGCGCCTCACCCCAAGCGCACCCCTGTATTCACTCCTACGCCGCCTCGCCTGCTTCTCGCTGATACTCGGGTGAAGCGGGCATCCGCTGCGCCGGCTGGCATGTTGGGCAGAGGTAGGTGCTGCGCTGGGCCACAACAATACGCTCGATCGTCGCGCCGCAACGAGTGCAGGGTTGATCTGCACGATCATAGGCCAGAAAGTGAACCTGGTTTTGTCCAGCCTGGCCATAGCCATTACGATAGTTGCGCAGCGTGCTGCCATTGTTTTGGATGGCCTGGACGAGCACGACGCGGATCGCATTATGGAGACGCACTATTTCGTCTGCATCGAGACTGCCGGAAGGGCGCAGCGGGTGTATTTGCGCCAGCCAGAGGGCATCGTTGGCATAGATGTTGCCGAGGCCCGCAATCCGCTTCTGGTCGAGCAGCAAAACCTTGATGGATGTGGTTCGCTGGTCCAAGATCTGGGCCAGCACATCGGGGGTAAACTGGTCATCGAGCGGTTCTGGGCCGTGGCTGGCATCAAGCTCCGCCAATCCAGCCGAGTCGAGCAGGCGCACACGCCCAAATTTACGCTGGTCGTGAAAGAAGATCCGCTGCCCGTCATCAAGAGCTAGAACCAGGTGGGTATAGATGTCTGTATCGACTTCTGCGCCAGCCACAAAGACAATGCCGGACATCCGCAGGTGCAACGCCAGTGTCCAGCCCGCATCGAGAGTCAGCAGCATCCACTTGGCCCGCCGGCCAAGCGCCCTAATCTGGCGACCCGGCAGCAGCGCGTAGAAGCTGGCAAGATCAGGGGTCTCGACCATGCGCTCCCAGTCGAGCTTTTCAATCGCGACGATTTCCAGCCCAATGACTTGGTCGGCCAGCGTACGGGCGGCTATTTCTACTTCAGGAAGTTCAGGCATATCTATAATGTGAGCTCTGTCAGTTCATTCGCGCCACTCGCTCGCACCGTCGGCCCAGTGCTCGCGTTTCCAGATCGGCGCAACTTCTTTAATCCGGTCCATGATATACGCCGCCGCCGCAAAAGCCGCTTGGCGGTGTGGCGCCGCCACGACAACCAGCACAGCAGTCGCCCCAATCTCCAGCGTGCCCACCCGATGATGCACGGCAACACGGCCAATCGGCCAGCGCGCGCGAGCCTCGTCAGCCAGTTGCTGGAGCACGGGGACAGCCATCTCGGCATAGGCTTCATAGCTCAAAAAGGCGGTAGCCCGACCCTCAAAGTTGTTGCGCGCTACGCCGCTAAATGTCACAACCGCTCCGTCTTCGGGCGTTGTCGCCCACGCGACCAACGGCGCAGGATCGAGCGGCGTTTCGGTGATGAGGAACGGCGCGAAGGTTTCGGGGAGGCCGCCACTCACCGGAGGTATGTAAGCAACTTCATCGCCGTCGCGTAACTCGGTGTTCAGGTCGCTGAATTGTTGGTTGACCGCGTAGAGTAAACGCCCGCTGTAGCCCTGCAAGCGCGGATAATCGCTGACTAAGCGTTCCCACAATGCGCCAACCGTCGCACCCGGTTCCAACTTCACGACCAACTCCGGCACACCGACGATATCACGATGCCCGGCAAAAAAACGGATTTTCACCTCGATCATCGCCTAACCTTTGGAACAAAACGTATCTTTACTCAGCGCCTATCCAAACCCCGCCCCCAGCCCGCCATCCACCACATAGGCGCTGCCGGTGACAAACGAGGCGCGATCGCTGGCGAGGAAGAGCACCACCTCGGCCACCTCCTCTGGCGTACCCAGGCGACCCAAAGGCTGCCTGCGGCCCCATTCGGACAGAACTGCCTGCGGATTCTGTGAGTTGATCAGATCTGCGGCGTGACGCAGCAGGGGAGTATCGATTGTGCCGGGACATACGCTGTTCACCCGAATACCCTCGCCGGCATAATCAAGCGCCATAGTGCGGGTGAGAGCCAGAACGCCGCCCTTGCTCGCTGCATACGCCGAAACGTTCGGTTCGGTGACGATGCCCTGGAGTGAAGCGACGTTAATGATCGCTCCGCCACCGCGCCGCCGCATTTCGGGTACGGCAAAGCGCGACATCAGGTAGACTCCGGTTAGGTTGACCGACAGCGTTTCGTTCCACAGTTCTGGCCGCGCCGTCTCGACGGTGCCATAACTCTGGATTCCGGCATTGTTGACCAGAATATCAAGCCCCCCAAAATGCGCAACCGTGTCAGCAGC
>JAKSDJ010000011.1 GCA_022360155.1 Chloroflexales bacterium
ATAGTGTTCTACGTCGGGCGGGTTGTGTACGAAAAAGGCTTGCACGTTTTACTCTGGGCCTGGCCCCAGATCGCAGCCCAGGTTCGTGCCCGCCTGGTTATTGCCGGGGCCGGATCATACCTCGACGATCTGAAGGAACAGGCGGCGGCGCTTGAAATCAACCACCAAGTCTATTTTACCGGCTTTATCGCCGACGACGATCGCGACCGGCTCTATCACGTTGCCGACGTGGCCGCCTTCCCTTCGCTCTACGAGCCGTTTGGCATTGTGGCGATCGAGGCTTTTGCTGCTGGCTGCCCTGTGGTTGCAGCCAGCACCGGCGGCTTAGCCGAGGTCATTCGCAATCACGAAACCGGCATCACAATCATCCCCGATCATGTCGGCTCACTGGCCTGGGGCATCGTGCATACCCTCGGCCATCCAGAGTGGGCGCATATCCGCGCTGCAAACGCCTTGCGCGAGGTTCAGGAACGCTACGATTGGAGTTGTATCGCCCAGGCGACCGAACAGGTTTACCGCTGTGTTTATGCGGAATGGCAGCGGAGTAGCTGGGGGAAGGAGTTGACCTATGGCGCAACAACCTATGTCCCCTCTTGAGCAGCTTCTGCAACAGGGGATCGACGCTGCTCGAGTTGGACGGCGCGCCTATGCCCAATCTTTGCTCATGCGAGTTATCGAAGAGGACGAGCGGAATGAACAAGCGTGGCTGTGGCTTTCCGGCGTTGTCGATGACCCGGAGCAACAACGAATCTGCTTGGAGAACACCCTCGAAATCAACCCCGATAACCTTCAGGCTCAACGCGGCCTGGCCTGGCTCAATGAAAAACACTCCGACGGCGCCGCGCATGCCTTTGGGCAAGAACATAGCCTTCAAGCTGCACCAAGCCCTCAACAAACGGTCACGGTCATCCCTGAGACTGAACCGGAAAATCCCTGCCCCTACTGCGGTGCGCCGACTACCCTGACCCAGAAAAACTGTACACAGTGCAGTAATAGCTTACTGGTGCGCAGCGACCCGCCGGAGAAACGTTCGCTGTCCTTGGTCACGCTGGTTGTGCTCTGGGGATTGAGCGCAGCGTTGACGATCCTGATCGGCGTTTTGGGCATCTTTGGCGAGTTTGCGACGAGTTGGCAACTACGCGCCGAGGGACAGCCGGCGCCGATCGAGCCGCTCTTGAGCGCTATCTTGGGAACGCTGCTCAGTGGTCTGATCTACCTGTCGATCATCCGCGGGTTGTGGAACCGACGCCGCTGGGCTTATATCATCAACTCCATTGTAATCGGGGGCACTGTGTTGATGTATATGATCGCCAGCGCTTTCGTATTGAGCACTGCCAGCAACCTGCAAGCCAGCCTGTCCAGCAGCGCCGAAGCCGAGGGACTCATTGGCATGGTGTCGAGTGCAATGCATAGCCTCCAGGAAATACGAGCCGGCAATGTCGAAGTCGAGGGCATTTTGGGCTTCCTGTTGTCGTTTCTGGGCGTATTCCTCATTCTGGGATTTACGATTCAGATGTTCTTTGTCGCCCTGACCGTGCTCAGCTACCGTGATTTCTACGGACCCAAAACACGGACGCTGACCGAAATCCCCAAACGCGACCCCGAATCGCACTATAATATGGGCGTCGTTTACAAGAATAAGGGTATGTGGTATATGGCCTCCAAGGAGTGGGAAGCAGCAGCAGAGAAAAAGCCTAACGAACTTATCTATCGCCATGTGCTCGGATTGGCGTATGCGCAACTGAAAAAGTTCGAACGGGCCATGGGCGAGTTGCGCGCCGCGCTCCAGATTGCGCCCGACGATACCCGCCTCCAAGAGAGTCTTGCCGCAATTGAACGTAAAATGAGTCGAGAGCAAGGTTGAGGTTCGAGGTTTGCGGGCGAAACCGCCCCGATTACCTGTTCCCAAGCCCTAGCCCAGAGTCTAAGCACTATGCCAGGAAACAGTTTCGGCCACACTTTTCGTCTGACCACCTGGGGCGAGTCACACGGCCCGGCCGTCGGTTGTACCGTTGATGGCTGCCCGGCAGGTCTGGAGCTGTGCGTCTCCGACATCCAACGCGAGTTGGATCGGCGGCGCGTCGGCCAAAGTAAGGTCAGTTCAGCCCGCCAGGAACCTGATCAGGTCCAAATCCTCTCCGGGATCTTCGAGGGTCGCACGACCGGCACGCCCATTAGTATGCTGGTGATGAACAGCGACGCCAAATCGTCGCATTACGAATCCATCAAAGACCTGTACCGCCCTGGTCACGCCGATTTTACCTGGGATGCCAAATACGGCTTCCGCGACTGGCGTGGCGGCGGGCGGAGCAGCGCGCGCGAGACGATCGGGCGGGTGGCCGGCGGCGCTATCGCTAAGTTGTTACTGACGACTGCCGGCGTGCGGATCTTTGCGTATACCCTGGCCCTCGCCGACCCGCAGGCCGGCCCGGACCAGATGCTACGCGCCCAGGTGTTTGACTTCGAAGAGATCGAGCGCAACATTATGCGCTGCCCCGACATCAAGGTTGCTGCTCAAATGGTCGAGCGGGTCGATGCGGCACGCCGCGCGCTCGACTCGCTGGGCGGGATCGTCGAAGTGCGGGCGCAGGGCGTGCCGCCGGGCCTGGGCGAGCCCGTCTTCGACAAGCTCCAGGCCGATATCGGCAAGGCGATGTTTAGCATTCCCGCCATCAAGGGGGTCGAGTTTGGCGAGGGCATGGATGTCGCAACGATGACCGGCGCCGAGCATAACGATCCCTTTATGCGGCGTGATGACGGGAGCATCGGAGTCGCCAGCAACCATCACGGCGGCATCCTGGGAGGGATCAGCACCGGCGAGGAGATTGTCGTGCGCCTGGCGGCCAAGCCCCCCGCCTCCATCGCGCGGCCCCAGCAGACCGTTGATCGCGCGGGCGACCCGGCGACCATCGAAGTCCACGGCCGCCACGACCCGACGGTGTTGCCGCGCCTCGTCCCTATCGCCGAAGCAATGCTGGCCATGGTTCTGGCCGATCACCTGTTGCGCCAACGTATGGCTCGGCTGCGCTGATGAGTGAGAAACAGTTCGTCCCCAGGCGAAGGAGAGCCCAGCAACGCAAGCCGAAAGGCGAAACGCCAGGCAGTCCGGTTGACGCCACCGCTTCCGGTGTGAAGCGTTGGCCGCTGGCCCCGGCATTAGCGGCTGGCTTGTGCTGGGCCGGGGCGCTAGCGCTGCTCTTACTGGGTAGCCTGCACCTAGAACGCGATCCCCTGGCGCCGCAACGACTGCTTTTCTATGTCCTGGTGCTGGCTGCCGGACTATTGACGTTTGTTCCCATCCAGCGCTCGATGGAGTTGCCCGGTCTGGCCATCCAGGGGGTGGGCGGGACTGCCCTGTTGTGTTACACGCTTGCCTTCGTCCCGGCGCCCAACGACTGGCTCTTGGCTTTGCCTGAAACGCCCGTCTACGTACTCTTGATGACAGCGCTGTTCTGGAGTGTATCTGCCGTCGCGTTGCCATTTATCTATGCGGCTGGGCAGCGTATCTTCCAGCAGCGCGCCCGGCGGCTCGACTTGCGCCGCGCCCGCCGCCAATCCTATGAGGTTGGCACGCTTGCCGCTTGCGTGGTTGCCCTGGCGGGGCTGCGCGTGCTGACCTGGGTGAGTTTGCTGCTGCTGGTCTTGATCCTGGTCACTGCCGAATTGCTCTTCCTGTCACGTGTCGAGGCTGAAGGGACGTGAACCTGGGCGCTTCGCGAAGCGCACCTACACTTCGCACATCGCCGCATCGCCTCCGCATCGCCGCACCGCCGCGCACGAAATCATCCACAGATGCGCACAGATGACACAGATGTTGTATCATGCCGCCTCCTCACCTCTTCGTCTCCTCGTTTCTTCTTCGTTCTGACAAAACAAAGGCGGCGATGTCGACCAACGACACCACCGCCTCTTTCGTTTTGATCTGGCTAATACCAGTTACGACTCCAACGTGCTGATATCGCCAACGTCTTGGCCAAGGGCCTGGGCTTTGAGCACGCGCCGCATGATTTTACCGCTACGCGTCTTGGGAAGCGTTGAGACGAAATTGATCGCATCGGGTCGAGCAATCGGCCCCAGCTCGTGGCCGACGTGAGCGCGCAATTCTTCTTCCAGCTTCGGGCTGCCTTCGAAGCCTTCACGCAGGATGACGAAGGCGTGGATCGCGCTACCCTTGATATCGTGGGGCAGACCAATCGCCGCCGCTTCGGCAACGGACTGGTGACTGACCAAGGCGCTCTCCACCTCAGCGGTGCCCAGGCGGTAGCCGCTGACCTTGATCACGTCATCGAGGCGACCAATCACCCAAATATACCCGTCTTCATCCTTGCGCGCACTGTCGCCGACCGTATACATGTTCACCGGCTCCTTGTCCCAATAGGTTGACACGTAGCGTTCCGGATCGTTCAGGATCGTCCGCATCATGCCGGGCCAAGGCCGCTTGATCACTAGCAAGCCGTCTTCATTAGCATCGCAGGAGCTGCCGTCCTCGTGGACCACGTCCACCTCGATGCCGAAGAACGGTCGGGTTGCGCTGCCTGGCTTCAGAGGGGTGACCGGGGTTGGCGTGATCATAAAGTGGCCAGTTTCGGTCTGCCACCAAGTATCCATAATCGGGCAGCGGTCTTTGCCGATCACGTGGTGGTACCAACGCCACGCCTCCGGATTGATCGGCTCGCCAACGCTTCCGAGCAAACGCAGGTTGCTCAAATCGTGACGATTGGGCCAAGCCTCGCCGAAACGCATCAGGCCGCGGATCGCGGTTGGTGCGGTGTAGAGAATGCTGATCGCGTGGCGCGACACCAACTGCCACCAACGATCAGGATACGGATAGTTCGGCGCGCCTTCGTACATAAACGACGTGGCGCCGGCTAGGAGCGGGCTATAGACGATGTAGGAGTGTCCGGTGATCCAGCCTGGGTCAGCGGCGCACCACCAGCGATCCTCTTCTTTGATGTCGAAGACGAATTTCAACGTGGTATAGGCGCCGACCATGTAGCCGCCATGGGTATGAACCACGCCTTTGGGGCGCCCGGTTGTACCGCTGGTGTAGAGGATAAAGAGCATATCCTCGGCATCCATCGGCTCGGTCGGGCAGTTCGGCGAGGCAATGGGCAAGGCCATCAAGTCGTGCAACCAGAGATCGCGCCCACTCTCCATATTGACATCGTGGCCGGTGCGTTTGACCACGATACAACTCTGGATCGTTGGCGTGCGCGCCATCGCCTCATCGGCGATCTTCTTCAGCTCGATGACCTTGTTGCGCATAAAACCGCCATCAGCAGTGATCAAGAGCTTGCTCTTGGCATCATCCATCCGGTCAGCGAGCGCCTCGACACTAAACCCGCCATAGACGACGCTGTGCGCCGCGCCGATCTTGGCGCAGGCCAGCATGCACAACATCAACTCGGGAATGCGGGGCAGGTAGATAGTAACAATGTCGCCCTTCTGCACCCCCATGCTTTTGAGCACGCTGGCGATTTTGCTGACTTCACGATCAAGCGTATGGTACGAGTAGGTGCGATGAGAGCCATCCTCTCCTTCCCAGATTAACGCTAGCTTGTTGCGCCGCCATGTTCTAGCGTGGCGATCAATCGCATTATGAACGATATTCGTTTTTGCTCCGACAAACCATTTGTAGAAAGGAGCCGTGCTCTCATCCAACACTTCCTCCCATGGCTCGAACCACTCCAATTCCTTGGCCTGGTCAGACCAAAACTCCTGCGGATTCTGAATGCTCCAGGCGTAGAGTTCATCAAAAGCATTGAAACCTTTTGCTTTCATATACGCGGTAACATTCGCATGTTCGACTACTTCTTGGGAAGGATAGTGGAAGCGTTCCGCACCATTCTGTGACTGGGGTTGAGCGGCAGAGTCGTTCAGCGTGGCGATCTCCTTCAACGCAGCGTCGCGGGTGTCAGACATCAGTGGTCCTCCTTCTTCGTCGTCGTGACAACTCTCTTTTCTTTGAGACCAGGACGAGAGCGCCTATACAATAAAACCAACAAACTGAACAGGGTTGCCGGGGAGCAAAACACACCCCCGGGAAGCCCTGCCTACCGAGCCGACGACTTGAGTTCGTCGTAAACGATAATTACAGATTAAGAGACTGTAGAGATGATAATTATACTTAGAATGATTATAGAGGTGTGTTTATGCATTGTCAAATGCAGCGAGGATCGTCTCAACAGCGATTTTAGCGATCACAGCAAGGCTGATGGGCGCAGCTAGCTTATAGCTGCGCCCATCAGAATAGTCTTACCAAACGGAGTATTTTCTCAAAAGCAAAATCCGACAGTCAGGCACAGAGAAAACACCGCTGTAGTCGATGACTCTACACCTTGCCTGACCTTCTAGTACTACAACGAGACTTCAAGACAAACCTCGTTGGAACGCCATCGAACATGTCACCCTGAGCGAAGCGAAGGGTCTCGCAACCGTTGGCAAAGAGATTCTTCACTACGTTCAGAATGACATGTCTCGTTGTAGTACTAGGCAAGTCTATCTTATTGCACACTCACGTCGTCGATATAAAAGCTCGTCGGGAGTGTGTAATCGGTCGTGGCGCTAAAGTGAATCCGAATCGTTTGGCCGGCATAAGCCGCGAGACTCAAGGTATCTTGCTGCCATCGTCCTGTACTGCTCGCATTACTCAAAGTTCGCAATGTTGTAATCAGAGCGCCCTGAGTATCATAAAGACCTACAGAAAAGGAATCATAGGCGCGCGAACCAGACTCTTGTGTGCTTATATACCAAGAATAGGTCAGCGTTGCATTAGACGGAATTGTTATAGTCTGATACATTTCATCAGCAGCATTATTATATCCGCCTAACCATGCGCTATACAGGTCATTCTGTGGACGGTTGGCGCTGATGAGTTGATAACCGCCATTCGATGATTGCCACCATGAACTGAAGCCTTCCTCGAAACCGCCATTGAGCATGGCCGTATCAACCGATGGAGAAGGATTCACGTCGTTCGTTACCGCGCGCTGGGCATTGATCCGGCCACAATTCCAAAACGAGCCGGTGCCTCTGATTCTATCAGCGGTGTTGCAGAGACGGTCGCGGATCTCTGCATTCGAGAGCCCTTGTGAGGCCAACAGACCGGCCAGCCCCGCAACATGTGACGTTGCCATCGACGTGCCGCTAATGGCGTTATAGCCATTATTCAACCAGGTCGAGTAGATATCCGATCCTGGCGCGGCAATATCGACCCAACTCCCATAACTCGAAAATGACGATCGCCGGTCGCTGCTTGTCGTCGCCGCCACTGCGAAACAGTTTGGATCGGCGGCGGGATAGGCATTGCTGGTGCTGCTATTACCCGCAGCGCAGGTCAAAAAGGCGCCTCGCTCCCAAGCATAGTCCACCGCATACGCCAAGGTAAACGACCTGCTTCCACCCAAGCTCAAGTTAATGATCTTGGCCCCATTATTCGCAGCATAGGCGATTCCGCTAGCAAGATCGCTCAGTGTCCCGCTGCCGGTGTCGTTGAGCACGCGCACCGGCAACAAGCGGCAATTCGGGCAGACCCCTGCTCCGCCGGTGTTGTTATTCGTTTCGGCGGCGGCAGTTCCCGCGACGTGTGTGCCATGGCCGTTGCCATCGCTCGGAGTCGCATCGTTCTGCACAAAATCGAAGCCTGCCACTAACTTATCGTCAAGATCGGGGTGGTTGAGCTGGACGCCGCTGTCAACAACAGCAATAACGACATCAGAACTGCCCCGCGTCGTATCCCAGGCAGTATAGGCCTCAATGGCATTCCAGGCGTATTGGTCATTCAATTCGGGATCATTGGGAGTATAGTCGGCGGCATAAATATAGTTAGGTTCGACGAACTCCACTTTGGGGTTGTATTTGAGCGTGGTGAGCAACAACTCAACACGCCGTGGAGATGATGTTCGTTTCAAAATCGGGAATTCAACAACATCCAGGTCAAGCGCCATGATGCGCTTCTGAATATGTCCATTCAGGGTTTGTACGATTGCAGACCGTTCAGACGCGCGTGTACCGTTGCGAAACTTGATAATAAACTCGCCAGGGATAGCCGGTGCATCGATATCAATACGGCTGAGCGCTTTGGGTTGGTCAAAAGAGGTTGCACCGACCGACAGAGGCGAAACCAAAACCAAGAGGAGCGATAAGGTGATGAGCAGCCGTTTAGCCATGATGCAGAGCTCCTTCAATCGTAGAGCAGAGATGTAGCTATGTCACCTTTGAAACAGCCAGGATATGCTGCAGAACAACAATCCTCTCTCAACTGTATTTCATGTAACGGTTCTTCCGACGCTTTCAACCGACAGGTGATATGGCGCAGGAAATAGCTTACATTCAACGAGGGCTGTTAGGACATTTAGGGAGTGCGATGGACTGGTTCTATATACTGCCAACTATACCATATTTTTGATCTGCGTGTCCACATCGTGAATCGCGGAACAGGGCAATTCTGAGCGCTTAATTGCGGCTCACCACCCGCAATTTGACCCATAGAACGATGCCGAGCAATCCCGTTTCAATGGTTGAAGTTATTGCGAAGGCAATCGGAATCGCCAACACGCCCACGCTGTCGAGCAACAGAGAAATGATCGCAACACGCCCGGCCAGTTGAAGGCAGTTGGTTAACAACGGTGTACGGGTATCGTGCAGCGCAATCAGGCCACGGGTGATGACCTCGGTCGCCACGTAGGCCGGGAGCGCAAGCGCATAGGCCACGAGCAATTGATAGGTCAATGCGCCGGCAGCAGCGTCGAAACGGCCATGCTCGAACAGAATTGCAATCATAGGACGGCCCAACACAACCATCGCCGACCCAGTTAGCGCCGCCAGCAGTGTTGCGATGCCTAGGGTGCGGCGAAAGGTCTGGCGGGTCTTGTCCCACTGCTCGTTGGCAACGTAGGCGGCAATGCGCGGGAATGCCGCCTGTCCAATTGCGATCCCTAGCAGCCGGATGGGCAGCCCGATCAGCAGATAGGCGTTGTGCGCCGCCGGTATCACGGCTGCCACCTGTAGCAGCGAGCCAAACGCTGTATCGACAATGCCGCCGGCATAGTTGACCACCCCCGACAGGCCATTGGGGATGAGCAGGCGAATTACCTCGCGTAAGTGCATGTCGCGCGGCTGCCAAAGAGGTCTGTAGCGAAAGCCATTGCGCAGTAGCCCCGGCAGCAGAATGGCAAGTTGCAGCACCGCATCGCCAACCGCGCCGACCGTCGGGCCATACACGCCAATGCTGGGTACCAGCCTTGCCGCAACAATCCCCGAGATCAGCGTGATGTTGGTCGCCGCGATGGACAGCGCCGGAAGCAAAAACTGATTGCGGCTGATCAACACGGCATTAGCCACCCCCGTGAAGACAACAAGCAGCAACTCCAACAGGAGTATCCGGGTCAGCGCGACGGTAAGCTGGCCGGTGGCGGCATCGAAGCCAGGGGCAAGGAGGAAGCGCACGAAGAGCGGCGTACAGACGATACTGAGCAATACAATTGGCAGGACCGCCGCTAGCAAGGTTGTCAAGACTAGGTCGATCAGTCGCCGCGCGCCGGCGTTGCCTTCGGTGCGCGCCACGCTGAGGATGACGGGAACGATGGCGTTGGTCAATGTGCCGCCGGCCAGAAGGTTGGCCAGGGTATCAGGCAGGCGGAATGCAGCGTAGTAGGCGCTGGCCTCCAATCCGGCGCCGAACTGGGCATTGAACAGCACCTGACGCACAATGCCCATCGCTGCAGAGATAAGGAAGGCGATCATTAGCAGCAGCGAGCCTTCGGCAATGCTCCATTCGCGGGTCAACCACTGGGCTGGATGGAGAACCCAAAATAAGCGGAGACGCCGAGTGCGCGGCTGGCCCGCGCTGGGAGAAGGCTGTTGCTCGCTCGATTGCTGGCTAGACTCAATCACATACAACCTGTTCGACGACGCGTTGCCATTGGCGAGGTTGAGGCTATTGTAGCAGATCGCGAGAGGCGCGGTAGATCACACCGCCCCGATGTCTGCTATCTCGCACACCTGAGGGGCGCGGCCCCTCAAACTCTCCGTTGGTCTAGCGTTTGGCGCGTTACCGTAGGAATCACACCGCCCCGATGTCTGCTATCTCGCACACCTGAGGGGCCGCG
>JAKSDJ010000882.1 GCA_022360155.1 Chloroflexales bacterium
GAAAACGGCAGAGATCGTGATATGAAAATATATAGCAGTCACTGGCAAAGAGACTTTGGGCCTTCTGTGTTACAAGAATACGGAAGCCATTCAGTATTGTGCCGATATGACAGTGGGGTAACGAGGTATCTGCTTGTTTGATATTTCGTGCCACACGGTTCTCACATGGTGATTGTTAACTAAGGAGTTCTAGAATGTCAGATGTCAAACGTTCTCTCGAAGAGCTAATGCGACTTGAGGGCGCTGTTGCCGTGGCGCTCGTAGACTGGAGCAGCGGTATGGCTTTGGGCATTGCCGGCGGCGGCAGTGAGTTCAACGCCGAAGTGGCAGCGGCTGGCAACACGCAGGTTGTGCGTGCGAAAATGCAGGTGATCAAGAATCTGCAACTCAACGACACTATTGAAGATATATTGATTACGTTGGGTAAGCAGTACCACTTGATCCGCCCGCTCCGGAGCCAGCCCAAGCTGTTTCTCTACATCTCGCTCAATCGTACCAATGCCAACCTCGCTATGGCCCGGTATATCCTCCAGCAGGTTGAAGCCAAGCTTATCATCTAACTTGTGTTATAGCGAGACTCTGTGTTGACTGCGCCTTTGTGCATCGCTGAACAGCACCTCTGCGCTGAGCCGATAGAGCACGAGGCGCAGTCATTTGGAACCGCCGCAAAGAAGCTAGATATCTTTTTTAGAACCAAATAATGTGTCCGAGACTTGGTGTGTTATTCTCTGGGTTGCCGATTTCGAGCTGGGGTATTTATTATCTCATCACCCCATTCCAAATGATTGACGTGTGAGTAAATGAGACTATAATAGGTGTAGCAATCCGTTCAGCCGTATTGCCTACAATAGAGCTAGGGGAGCCAGGTGAGCCTGGCTGAGAGGGCGACCCGACCGATGCCGCCGACCCTCGGAACCTGACCTGGTTCGTACCAGCGTAGGGAAGCATCATAGTCAAATCGTTCCAGCCGCTGCTTCCTCAGGAGGCAGCGGCTATTCTGTTGTTTGGGGTATAAGAGGCGTTATGGCAAAGAGATGTGGAATTTGGGGTGATGCAGGGGCGCTTCGCGAAGCGCCCACCCCTCTTTTAACAGCAGGAATAAGATCCAATACTGTTCAAATAACAGGACTTACGCGGTCACCAGTCGGCAGGGAGGTTTGGAGGGCTGTCAGAATCCTTTTTCTTGCCGTGGCAGCGCCGCCGCTGCCACGGCAAGAAGGCGTTTTCGGGGAAGCTTCGCCTCCCCGATCTCCACCACCTTTAAGGTCTTGAAGAGATACTTTCGGAAGCCCTCCCCAAGATCTTAAAGGCCTTCCATCGCGCTTATCTGAAAAGTATTGGAATAAGATCGCGATCAGCGAGGACGTTATGATTGTCATTATTGGTGGCGGAATCTGTGGGCTTGGTATTGGCTGGCGCCTGGCGTGTGCGGGATGCGCGGTCACCATCTTCGAGCGTGGTGCGGCAGGGCAGGCCGCGACCTGGGCGGCGGCGGGTATGCTCGCGCCCTACGCCGAGGTAAAGCCCGGCGAAGAACAACTCTCTCGCCTCTTGATCGAGGGCCATCGGCGTTGGCCCGACTTTGTCCGTGACCTGGAAGCCGCCGCCGGGTACTCAGTCGACTATCGCACCGAGGGCGCGCTGCTTGTCGCTCTCGATCAAGACGACGCCGCGCAACTGAAATTCAAGTACGACTTTCAGCGCAGCATTGGGCTGGAGTTAGTGTGGTTGTCTGGATATGAAGCGCGCCAACGTGAACCCCACCTGGCGCGCACTGTCACCGCAGCAGTCGTGAGTTCGCATGATCACCAAGTCGATAACCGCAAAGTTGCCCAGGCGCTCCGTGAGGCATTTTGCCGGGCCGGCGGCGTTCTACGTGAACATACCGACGTCCAGGCGATCCTCATCGAGCATGAGTGTGTGTGTGGTGTCCAGTTGGCCAATGAGACAGTTGCGGCGGATGCGGTGGTGCTGGCGGCAGGCGCGTGGTCGCGCAACATTCTTGGCTTGCCATCGTTGCTGCGCCCGCCGGTGCGCCCGGTGAAGGGGCAGATGCTGGCGGTTCAGATGCCGCCCGAGGCCCCGCTCTTGAACCACGTGCTCTTGACCCCCGACGCCTACCTTGTCCCACGCACTGATGGTCGTCTGCTGATTGGCGCTACGGTTGAAGAGATGGGCTTCGATACTCAGTTGACGGCGGGCGGCGTGTTTGAATTGTTGCGCGGGGCTTGGGCGGCGCTCCCTGGCGTCTATGATCTGCCGATTGTCGAGATGTGGACAGGGCTGCGCCCCGGCAGCCGTGATGGCGCACCCATCTTGGGGCGAACCGGTGTTCAAGGATTGATCATGGCAACCGGGCACTTCCGGAATGGCATCTTACTCGCACCGCTGACCGCCCAGACGATCAGCCAGCTTATCCTTACCGGAACGACCGATGACATTATTGCGCCATTCGGATTGGCGCGCTTTCGTGACGAGCGCTGAATATGGAGATGAGCATCATGCAACAACGTATCACTGAGGAGATTACGGTGAATGGCGAGTTTCGCGCCTACGCCACACAAACGATCCGTACACTGCTTGCCGAGCAGGGTATCGACCCGGATCGACCTGGTATCGCGGTGGCGATCAACGCCGTCGTCATTCCACGCAGCAGGTGGGCCAGCATTACTGTGCAGCCTGGCGATCAGGTGGAAATCGTCAATGCGACCGCGGGCGGATAACGCAGTCGATGAGCCCCGCGTACGCGGAATGAGCCCCGCGTACGCGGGGATGAGGAGCATCGGGCCAACTCCAGACTTGTCCGGTGCGGCGCCCACGCCCCTTGCATTCTAAGAAGCTGTCTGAAAAGCCGTTTGACCCGGCAAGAACGGGA
>JAKSDJ010000678.1 GCA_022360155.1 Chloroflexales bacterium
AGTGATATAATGCAACATCTCACCCAGAGTGCGATAGCCAAAGGCTTGCCCTGCGCGAGCGACAATAGCGTGAACCTGCGTTATCGTTTGCCAAATCTCCTCGTCTACTGGGCCAGTATAACCAGCGCGAAATGCCGGTAAATCGACATCGGTCAGTTCGATGACATTGGCGCGATCGAGCACTTTGTCGCTCACATTGTAGGTGCTCTCATCGACATTGATGGTGCCGGTCATCCGCACATTGAGCGGCAGGCGCAGCGGGTTGCGGATGGTCTCATCGGTCACACTTGCAGCTTCATCGGCTGGCACGCCAAGATCAATAGTATGTTCAGCCGTTTCGAGCGCCGAGAGTAGCGGCGCAAGGTAGTATTCCGGGCGGGCCAGATTCATCTCGTCGAGGCAGACAAAATAGAGCTGCTGCGGATCGGCGGCGGCACGCAGCAAAAAGCGCAAAAACGCGGTTGGATGGTAGACGTTGGTCAACGCGTTATAGTAACCCAACAGGTCGCGGGCATTGTGCCAATCCGGCTGGACGGCGACAATCAAATAATATGGGTTGGGCTGGCTCGGCGCCGAGATGCCATGGATCGCATCGGCATAGAGCCGGGTGAGGCGAGTTTTTCCCGTGCCGCTGATGCCAGGCAAAATGACCAGCGGGCGTGTCTGCAAAGCGACATGGTAGGCGCGGAGCAGGGTTTCGCTGATGGTAAAACCCTGGCCCCGAATACGCTCGATGATGGTTTCGATGGGTGGTATGGCCGACTGAGCAGCATAGATTGCCTGCTGCTCGCGCAAGAGCGCTGCTCCGCTAGGTTCGAGAGCCTCGGCGCGCTCCATCAGCGCTTCATTGAGCGGGAAGAGCGCCAGGACATCTTCGATCAAGCGCTGCTCCAGATCAGTAGGCAGGCTATGCCATGGATAGACGAAGCCAGCCCAGAGGTAGCTTGCCTGCCGCGAGTCTAAATAGCGCTCGATCCAGAGCGGCGCAGGAGCCGAAACATCATCGCCCCGCGCGCGCGGGCGGTCGGCAAAACGAGCTTGACCCGCGCTTTCGATCCGCTCGACCAACGGCTGCCAGACCGGCTGACCCTCACGCCAGACCTGACTCAAATGGGGTTTGCGCGCGCGCCAAAGTTGTAGGCCAACCAGAACAGCGTGTTCAGCCCCGCTAACGCTTACCAGGATGCCTGCCCCGCGCGGCGGGCGGTCGAAGGCAACATGGTAATCATCGATTGGCGCCCGCACCCCTCGACCGCGATTGACATAGCGCTGGGATTTGTAGCTCACCTCATACAGCGACCATTGGCGCGGGAATTGGCGCGCAGCAGCGGCGTGGACTTGTTCGGCCAGCCACGCCAGGCGCGGATGTACGTGTTCCTGTACGGCAGCCCAACGCTCGGTGATGCCAGAAACACCGAAGGCGGCCAGGGCATCTTGTGGGAACAGGAAAGCAGTCATTCCAGAACTAGGCATTGAGCTTTGCACATTGCAAATTGAGCGCAAACCTCACTTCGTAACGTTCGCAATCCGTCATTCTTCGTTCTCGATTTAAGCGGTAGGCGGCTTGAGGTAGTAGCGATCAGGCGAGGAAGAGTCAGCGTTGTCGCTGTGGTTTGTATTGTGACTCTTCGTCGAGCCATAATGCGTGGCAATAGCTTCGAGCATATCGTGCAACTCGTTGCACAGCTCGTCGAATGTATCGGCAAGCAACTCGATATCGTAGAGCGCTTCGTCGATACTCCAGACTCGTCGCGCAGTAAGGGATCGCACCTGCGGCGCATGCCCTTCTTCAAAGGAGAGCAAGGTCTCGACCCACAGCGGATGAGCAACATTGGTTAACATCGTGTGTAGCTCTTGGATTCGCCGCGCCAATGTGGGTAGAAGCGTAATATCATGTTGTGGGTCGGGACTCAACGGAATAGTGTAAATCACTTCGACGTCAAGGGACGGTCCGCTCTGCGCCTGGAATAGTCGTTCGTCCACCATGCGCTCAATATCGTCGGACGTATCGCCGCCGCGCAGGGAAAAAACAGTAAACTCGGGTGACCAGCGAAACGTGATCGTTGCTCGCAACGGAGGCTCCCGCGGCCCCAAATCGTCCTCTATGCCGTCAGGAAGACACGTGATGCTCAAGCTGCGACCAAGGGCGTGGGTATCCAGCAACTCTTGAGTGTAGGCGACATTGAGTTCGATACGCTCGATGCTACTGAGAAGGGTGGCAACGAAGTTTTCATAAGTCAGCATACAAGCTCCTTGAATCCATTACCCATGTCCTTGCATTATAACACCGATAGCGATAATGTAGGGCTATTATCCTGCAATAGTATGCTTATATTGCAAATACTGGGCCGAGCCAGTGCGCAGATTCTTGTTGATGCAATAGAATCTGGCGCAGATCATCCCAGGTTTGCAAAAGATCTTTATGAAATCTGATAAGGAGGCACGAGTTGGAGTATACTACATAAAGAAGTCTGGAGTTATGTAGTCGACGCAACATCGTTTTTCCTCCATGCGTACAGCCTGGATTAGATATCATCGCCTGACCAGTAAGCACTGAGTTGTGCGCGATGAGCGTCGGGGCAAGCGGGTTGGCGGTCAGACCAAAACGCCCACTGCGCAACCGCACCGCTGAACAATCCTGTACAGTCGCTTTATGCGTTGTGTGTGGCGCTTCTTGCGGGAAAGACGTAGCAGCGTAGTGAGGGAGGGTTCATCATGAATTTTGCAATGTGGGGTAAGGCGCTGCGGATTATTCCGCGCTTAAATAAAGACGAATGGGATGGCCTCGACTTGATTTCTCGGTGGTTGATTGCAACCCGTTCCGCCGTCCTGATTATGACTTTCATTTCGACAGGCATTGCTGGTCTGCTAGCATTTCGTGATGGGCAGTTCGATATGAGCCTCTGGCTGTTGCTGACTGTCGGCTTGCTTATGGCGCATGCGACCAATAATTTGCTCAATGACCTGACCGACTATCTCAAAGGAGTAGATCAAGACAATTACTTCCGCACCCAATACGGCCCGCAGCCGGTTGCACAGGGGTTAATGAGCAAACGCGAACTCATGCTCTATGCGACTGTCACCGGCTTGATTGCCTTGCTTGCCGGGGCCTACCTCGTCTATTTGCGCGGACCGCTCGCCTGGGGGCTGCTTGGTCTGGGCGCGTTCTTCGTCCTGTTCTACACCTGGCCGCTGAAGTACATTGGCCTGGGCGAGATCGCAGTGCTGATTGTCTGGGGGCCGCTGATGATTGGCGGCGGCTACTTTATCTTGACCGGCGCCTGGCGCTGGGATGTCGTCATAGCCAGCCTGCCCTATGCCCTGGGCGTCACAATGGTCATCTTTGGCAAGCATATCGATAAATTCGACGCCGACAAGGAAAAAGGCATTCATACTTTGCCGGTGTTGCTGGGCGAACGCACCGCTCGCTATGTCGCCATCACGATGATGATTTTGCAATACGTGGCGGTAGGCTACTTGATCAGCACCGGCTACTTCTCGCCGGTATTGCTGATTGTGCTGATTGCCCTGACCGCATTCGCGCTGGCGCTGACGGTCTACCTCAAGCCACGCCCCGCGGCCCCGCCGGACACCTATCCTGCCGGAGTCTGGCCGCTTTGGTTTGTTACCCTGGCCTTCTTCCACAACCGCCGTTTCGGATTGCTCTTCCTGCTTGGTTTAGTCATCGACATAACACTACGTGGTATGGGTTGGTTCGCGTAAACAAGGCTCCATCAAAGTTCCACACAAGCACGCAGCGACACGGCTGGGGCGGACATCTGTATCGATCTGCCGCCAGCCGTCGGTCATTCACAACGTACCAACCTGCTAACCTGTCAACATCCCAATCTGCCATCCCCGGTCTTGAGCGCCGCCGACGGATATCACCCCGCCGAAACAAAGGTTCTTATCAAATTACCGAAAACGTCCATCTTGTGGTATAATTAAGATAGTTTGAGGAGGCTATCTTGACCGTTGCAAAGCCCCAAAGTCTGAGTCTTATTGATACATTTAGTGCGGGCTACCGGGTAATCAACCAACGACTGTGGGTCATACTTATCCCAGTCATATTAACTCTTTACCTCTGGCTGGGTATACGCCTTTCGTTTGCACCCTTTCTCAGCAATCTGCGCGATGCCATGCAGCGCGCTGTTGCCTCACTGACCACTAATTCGCACGAGCAAGAACAATTGGTTCTGGCGATCCAGAATGCTGATATGCGCTCCAGGCTGGCGCTGTTCAACTTTGTGCCGATACTGCCTCCGGAAGTCTTGCTAGTCAATAATTTTCCTCAAACATCCCTGTATGTCCATGATCTTCCTAGTGTATTGCTTGCGATACTGGTCATCAATCTGCTGGCATTGTTGCTGAGCAGTTTGTTCCTCGCGCTGCTGGCCGGCGCTGCACAACGAGAGACGCTGCACATGCGGACTGTGCTTTGGCGCTGCATGACCGCCGCGCGCGATATCTGCGGCTATTGGTTGATCCTCATCGGCGTCGGGCTGCTTTTGGGCTTGCCTTTTTTGGCCCTCTCGGTCGTTCTAGTGATGGCCTTGCCAGATACCGTAATGGTAGTCAGCCTGGCCTGGTACGTCGTTCTGTTTTGGGTCTATGTCTATACTGGCTTTGCCATCGAAGCAATCTTGATGAGCAGAGTTGGACCGTTACGGGCGATTTACAATAGCGTCAATATCGTGCGACGTAATCTCTTGCCGACAATGGCGCTGTTGCTGCTAAGTTTTGTTATTGTAGCCGGATTAAACATTGTGTGGCTAAATTTGGCACGGACGAATTGGGGCTTACTGCTGGCTAGCGTCGCTAATGCATATATTGGCAGCGGCCTGGCGGCGACACGGCTGGTCTTCTATAACGAGCGGCTGGCGCTTTGGCATAGTGTGAGTTAGGACAGACAATAAGGCTTCTGCCAAATGTCGCTGATCCAGACGAGGCGGATCGCTCTTCCTGATAACAAGCAAGGCCTTTTGCTCCAACTGCGCCGCTATACAGGACAATATCATAACGACAGTCGATGGACGGAAGAAGATCGTCGGGTATAAAGACATATGGAACATAACGATGAACAAATAGCGATGGCTCGCGATTATGAGGTCGTTCATCGATAGCAGAGAGCAAGGCATATGACAATAGAAGCATCAAACTATGATGAAAGCCAGATCCAAGTTCTCGAAGGTATGGAAGCGGTGCGACGGCGACCGGGCATGTACATCGGCCCAACCGATATCAATGGCCTGCATACCATGGTCCGCGAAGTGGTAGACAATTCGATCGACGAGGTCATGGCCGGGCGAGCGAGTCGAGTCGAAGTTATCATTCGCAAGGATGGTTCGGTCAAGGTCACGGACGATGGGCAGGGCATCCCAACAGGGCCACACCCCAAACTCGGCATCAGCACCCTGCAAGTGGTGATGACTATTCTCCACGCTGGGGGTAAGTTCGACAACAAGAGCTATAAGGTTTCTTCTGGCTTGCACGGCGTCGGCGTCTCGGCGGTCAATGCACTCTCTTCGCATATGCGGGTCGATGTCCACAACGCCCGTGACGGGCAGCACTATTATCAGGAATACAGCGGCGGCGCGCCGCTGGGTGATGTCGTGCGGGTTGGCCCAACCGACCGCCACGGCACGACGACAACCTTTTTGCCCGACACGACGATTATCCAGACCCTGGACTACAACTTCAAAACCCTGGCCCAGCGCTTCCGCGAAATGGCCTACCTGACCAAAGGCCTGCGGTTCCGCTTTATCGATGAGCGGAACGACCAGGAGGTCAACTTCTATTTTGAGGGCGGGATCGTTTCGTATGTGCGCCACTTGAATAAAGACAAGAATGTGTTGCATCGCCAGCCCTTTTATATCGAGCGCACTTCAGACGATGTGATGGTCGAGGTGGCGATGCAATATACCGAATCGTTCGATACCGACTCGGTCTACACATTCGCCAACAATATCAACAACACCGATGGCGGCGCACATCTCTCTGGCTTTCGCACCGCCCTGACGCGAGCAATCAATACCTACGCGCGGGGCAAGAGCATGCTCAAGGAAAACGAGTCGAATCTCACCGGCGAGGATGTGCGCGAAGGCTTGACTGCGGTGATCAGTGTGAAACTGAAAGATCCGCAGTTCAGCTCACAAACCAAGGAGAAGCTGGTCAGCCCGGAGGCTTCCAGCGCGGTGGCAACGGTGCTGGGCGACGCGCTCGCGACCTGGCTCGACGAAAACCCTGGCGAGGCGCGACGGATCATCGAGAAAGCAATTGGTGCAGCACGCACCCGTTTGGCCGTGCAGAAGGTGCGCGAAACGGCGCGCAAGAGCGCGATGGAAGGCTTCGCTTTGCCAGGCAAACTGGCCGACTGCTCGGACACGAATCCGGCGCGCTGCGAATTGTATATCGTGGAGGGCGACAGCGCCGGCGGCACCGCCAAGCAAGGCCGTGACCGTCGCTTCCAGGCTATCCTGCCGCTGCGGGGCAAAATCCTCAACGTGGAAAAGAGCCGTTTGGACAAGATGCTCTCCAACGCTGAGGTTCGGGCGCTGATTACGGCTATCGGCACGGCTATCGGTGAGCAATTCAGCCCGGATAAGCTGCGCTACCACCGGATCTTGCTGATGACGGACGCTGACGTTGACGGCAGCCATATCCGCACGCTCCTGTTGACCTTCTTCTTTCGCTATATGCGCCCATTGATCGTCAACGGACACCTGTATATCGCCCAGCCGCCGCTCTATCTGATGCGGCACGGGAAGGAGCGGGTCTACGCTTACACCGAAACCGAACGCGACGCTTATTTGGACAAGTTGTCGGCCGAACAGCGCAACCGCGTGTATATTCAGCGCTACAAAGGGTTGGGCGAAATGAATGCCGATCAGCTCTGGGAGACGACGATGAACCCAGAGAATCGGGTGGTGCTCCAGGTAACTATGGAAGACGCCCAAAAGGCCGATGAGACCTTCACAATGCTGATGGGCGACCTGGTGCCGCCGCGCCGCAAGTTTATCCAAACCCACGCCAACGAGGTGCGGAACCTGGATATATAGGCGCGAAAGCAATCAGATGTATTAACCCACTATATCTCCTGTCTTGGCACGACGCGAAGGGCAGAGGCCTTCGCGTCATGTCAGTGTATCACTATCCCACACCTCGATGATGGACGCCTGCACAATCATGTCGACAAGCTCGCCGCTGAGAAGCCAGGCGAGCAAAGTAATTACCTGCGGGATGTTAGGGTCACAGAAATGCACCATACCCCCGTCATTGTCGATGATGTCCACGACCTATTCGTGACGCACTCGTGGTCCGACGTCCTAAGTTATCCCAACAAGCGTGCGGTTCTCCGTTGCAACATCTGTGTGTGCCTCTCTTTTAAGAGCCCATCTGAAAAGCCCCCCATCAAGACCTGACAGATATTACATTGCCGATCTGTCAGGTCAAAGTTCGGACTCGAACCTTGGACCTGACAGCTTCTAAGAAGCTGTCTGAAAAGCCGTTTGACCCGGCAAGAACGGGA
>JAKSDJ010000579.1 GCA_022360155.1 Chloroflexales bacterium
CCGCGCCGGGCCGATTCCCAGGCGACATACAGATTCTCGAAGTTGGCGATCTGCGGGCATAGATTGGTAAAACTTTTTGGCATCCTTACCTCACCTCTTAGAAGCTCTCTGAAAAGCCGTTTGACCCAGCAAGAACGGGATCACAAACTGGGATGGAGCGGAGCATCGGCACGTCAACATGTGGAATGCGCAAGCCGTGCTTGCGCGCGGCAGCATGGCTGCCGCATTCCATACCCCTTTTCAGACAGCCTCTTAGAAGCTCTCTGAAAAGGTTCGCGCCCGAATTCCAGGCCTGACCGGTGCGGTGCTTGAGCCTGTTTGAAAGATGCAGGGGACGGTGGATGCCGCCCCTGCCAGGTCTGGTTTAGGAGCGGCCCCCCCCGTGTTCGGAGCGAGGTTTGCCGCATCCTGGTGCGTCCAGTTCCCCTCTCCCGCATGCGTTTAGGGATGGACAGAAAAGATGCTCGCAATGACAATCGACCGCCATCGGATACCGTACACACGCGCCTGAGTCACCCCGCTCCCACAACCCCCGCGTGCGAGCGATCAAGGGCGGCGGGAGCGGGGCCGGGGGTGAGGGCATACCGTGCATCCCAAAGCCTCAAACACCGAATTCGCCCACATGTTCTGTCCGCCCCTGTCAGATCTGGCCGGGGGCTTTTCACTTTGACCAGCCCGGACGGAGCGCCCCGCAGCCTTGAACCGAAGTTCAGGCTGAACACCAACTGCGCTGCAGCGCACGGCCCGGAGTCGGCTTCAGCGACTTTTGCATTGAGCCCGCACTTGAGTTCAGAGCGATACAAGGTCTATGGAGTGCGGCAGCCATGCTGCCGTGCGCAAGCATGGCTGCCGCACTCCATAATCCGTCCCCTTCCCACCGGCATCCTGTATTCCGCCTATTCAAACAACCTCCAACGCGCGTGCGACTGGAAGCCGCACCTACAATATGATATTCGTCGGGGGCGCGATTCCGCGCTGCGCGCGCTGGGGAAGGGGCACACCCCTTCCCCAGACCCCTTCCCCAGCGCGCTTCCCCCAACGCCCCTACCATCCCACACAGGTCAAGCATTCCCCTATACCAACAGAAAACAGCATTCAGGATTCAGAACCGGGCAGGGAAGAATGACTGGCGACCCGCAACCCGATGTCGTAGTCGCGGTTGCGCGGGTAGCCGCTGATGCGGGACGCCCCGCGCACGTGCTTTCGGTTACTCCAAAATGCCCCGCCGCGTAGTCTTCGCAGATTATCCTGCTCAAGATAAGCCACGCTCCACTCATCCTCCAGCGTGTAGGGATAGTCTTTGCCGTCCTCGGTGGCGCACCACTCCCAGACATTGCCGGCCAGATCCATCACACCGTACGGACTGGCCCCGCTGGGGAAGCTGCCCACCGGCGAAGGGCGGCCCAGACCGGCCTCACGGCTATTGCAACGGCCGTCTTCCCATATATTGCCCCAGGGCCAGATCAACCCGTCTGGTCCGCGCGCGGCCTTTTCCCACTCGGCCTCTGTCGGCAGCCGAAACTCGATGCCAGTCTGGGCGCTGAGCCAGCGGCAGTAGGCGACTGCCTCATACCAACTAACCTCGGTGACGGGCAGGTTATCATCCCCGCTTTCCGGGCCGGGCCAGACATCCGGCTCAGCCGGTTGTTGCGCATGCCGGAAAGGCAGGAGGCGTGCGTACCAAGGGCGAACCTCCTCAGCACCGTTGATGAAGCGCCAGCCAGCCGCGGTCCAGTAGGTGCGGGTGGTATAGCCGCCATCGGCGACAAAGCAGCGCCACTGGGCCACCGTCACCGGATACTTGCCGATCCAATAGTCGGGCAGCTCCAGGCGATGCTGTGGCTGCTCATCCTCGCCTGCCACCGGGTCGGCAGCACTGCTGCCCATCAGGAAGGGGCCGGCAGGAATATGCACCAGTTCAGGGCGCCAGGCGTTGTCGGTATTATAACGCGGATCGCTGCCGGCAAGCAGATAGCCGGCGGCGAGGCGTGGCAGATGGTGCGGGTCGTGCTCGACCGTGTGCAGCAGCGCTGGCAGCAACTCGGGGGGTGGCGCGGGCGCTGCGTCCGAATCACGTTCCGGGCGCATCAGTCTGTGATCGAGGGCCAACTCCAGAGCGCGGGCGCGCACCGGGCCATGCGGCGCCTGCGTAAAGGCTTGCAAGAGAGCGGCTGGTTCGGGCAAAGCCGCGCGCTCTTCGAGCTGGCGCAGCGCCTCGACAGCCTGCTCTGCGCTTGCGGCTGTGTCGGCAAAAACCAGTGACCGCAGCCGATCCAGCGTGCGATCCTGTAGCTCAGGGCTCAGGTTGATGGGGCGTTCGAGCAGCACCGCCCCAGCGAGCAGCGTTCTGGTCGCCTCGATTTGAGCCAGCAGATGGCGAATCACCGGCGTCGCCTCGTGGCTGGCCGCATAGAGCAGGACGACCTCGCGCCAGGTCGGCCGCGCCCAGTTTTCCAGAATACGGGCCAGGCGCCGTTCCCCGTCTTCGCTGGCGGCGGCGCGGGCGGCCAGGTATTCCTGGAAGGTCAGGTGGGCGAACTGGATCTCGACATCGTTGCTGCCGGGTACATTGCCCAAC
Organism: Chloroflexales bacterium; assembly: GCA_022360155.1. Classification (GTDB taxonomy): domain Bacteria; phylum Chloroflexota; class Chloroflexia; order Chloroflexales; family Chloroflexaceae; genus JAKSDJ01. The sequence goes on from JAKSDJ010000579.1 coordinate 2,579, forward strand.
TCCTGCAAGACGCCGCCGCGCTGGCCAATATTCTGCTGCCAGCGTTCGGCCTCGGAGCGGGCATGCACACTGCGGGCCGCGCCGGTCTTTTCCGGGGCAAAACCAGGGAGCAGGGCCAATACCTCAGCCAGCTTCGCGCGAACCTGGCTGCCGCGCACGACCGCGTGGGCGCGGACGTCGGCGCTATTAGCGCTCAGCTCGAACATCATCCATGCCAGTTCGCGCAGCAGGCGCATGCGCTCGTCGAGGTTCAGGTCACTCCGATCGTCGGTCGGCTCCAGGTTCATATCGACGTCCTTGCGTCGCTCCCAATCGCGCACCATCAGGTGCAGCGCCTCCTCGTAGAGCCGATAGCGCTCTTCGGGCAATTGCAAGCCTTTCCCGCGGTGGTCATAGTGGAGCGCCACAGTCAACGAGAGCAACAGTGGGTTGCGGCTGAGGCGGCGCAGACCGGGGTTGTTCGGCAAACGGCGGATCAGATTCGCGGCCTGGCGCTCGTGATCCCAGCTTAGCTCCCGGGCCAGCGCACGCCGCTCGATGGCGGCAATCGCCGCGTAACGCGCCTGGATAAAGCGCTCCGCCTGATCATAGCCCAACTCGTTGACACGGCGGCGTACGTAGCCCTCACCGTTCAATTGTCCTTCGTAGCCGACAACCCGCGAGGTGACAACGAAGCGGTTCGGTCGCCGGCGCGGGCCAGGGGGCAGCGCGGCGATCAGCCGTCCGGCCAGGCCGCGCGTTTCAAGATCGCGCAACTCGTCGAAGGCATCGAGCAGCACCAGGCAACCGCCGCGCTCGAGCCGGCCGGCAAAGAAGCCGGCGTTGCAGGCGCTCAGGTCGCGATTCAAGAGCAGGCGCAGTTTCTCGCCATAGGCGGCCAACAGATCGCTGTCGCGCAGGCTGAGCTCCAAGGCGCGCAGGGGAATATAGATAGGAAAGAGCCGTTGGGGCCAGCCGTAGAGTGTGCGCACACCTGGTCCCTGGCGCGCCATCCCCAACTGCTCCCGCGCACAGATCACCGCCAGGTGGCGCAGCAGGGTGGTCTTCCCGCTGCCCGGGTCGCCGCGGATCAACAGGCGCGGGTGCGCCCAGATTTCAGCGCCGGGCGTATCAGGGTCGGCCACACACTCACTGCGGCGGCGGCGCCAGGTGAGCAGAGCAGCGAGAACATCATCCTTGGCGACGAGCCAGGCGTGGAGCCGGAAAGCGCCGAAGAACCACAGCCCGCCAAGCAGCAGCGCTACCACGATACGCCGCTCGTCCAAACGCCAGCCGTTGTCTGGCGACCAGAGCAGCCAGCCGATAACGACGCCGGCGATGATCAACAGGAATCCCTGCGCCAGCGCCCAGAGCCCCCAGTAGACAACCTGTTCTGCTGGTGTGCGTCGCTCGGTGTCGTATGCCCGAAGTCTTGCTGCGCGCCGCGCTTCCACCGCTTCCAGATCAGACATTTGGCGCTCCTCGGCGCTCCCCAGGCTGTCGTCGCGGTCGGGGCGCAGGGTCAGCGGATTAAACGCTTCGGTTAGCGACAGATCGCTATGCGAGGCCGTTGTACTGCCGGCAAGCAGCGCCGGTGTTTTGCCATAGGTTTGCTCGACCGCGCGGAGATAGGCCAGCTCTGGACGGTTGCGGGGCAGCAGGGCGCGCAGCCAGGCAATGATCCTGTCGCGCAGCAGCAAAAGCAGCGCCAGCAAGAACAGTAACGCAACCAGTACGGCGAGCACCAGCGGCAAAAACAGCGGATTCCGCAGCTGATCGGCGAGCCAAAGCTGAAACTGCGGCAGCGCTAGCCAAGCAGCCGCACAGCTCGACAACGCCAGGATAAGGCCCATCACAATGTAGATCTCTTCTTTGCGACTCATACCGCTCCAAAGATTTCAAAACATAACTCCCCGCTACGGGCATTCTACGGCATAAGACTGAACGCGCGCCTTCGTGCCAAAAACTCCGTATGTCGGTGCGGCTTGCAGCCGCACTGCCTCAAAAACTGGTCAGGTCTCTCCCGAGCCCTGACCGGTGCGGCCCACCACTCCCTGCATCCCGCGAACAGATGCCATGGGCCGCACCGGTCAGGGCTTGATAAAGGCGTTCAGA
>JAKSDJ010000164.1 GCA_022360155.1 Chloroflexales bacterium
CTGGAGAATTTCACCTAGTATGGCATTTGCAGTTAGCAAATCGTCCGTTTGAACGAAGCCTCATCTAGGTGAAAGTAGTTGACGATATTATCGCTTACTTCTCTGTGTTACTCGCTGAACTATAACTGTCGAGTTGGGCGATCTTTGAGCGCTTGACGTATGTTCAGGCGGCGGGGCGGCCACCGACTTTCACTTTCATTGCAGGGATGCGATCTGTGAACCATCTCAGGTCAGTCGCTGCTTGCGATTGAACTATGTTGCTGTTTTGATACCAATGTGCGCGCGATCCGAGATCGCGACCGTCACCCTTGGCAAACAGCCGATACGACAGCGTAACCGCTCGATCAGCTGCGGCGCCTGCCTCGACAATCCAGGGGGTTGCGACGATATTGATTCAGATCGTTTGGATTTGTCGCAGCTTATCATAAATATTCGCTCTTGTCTAGAAGCAAATTGGGGTTCTGTCGTCTATCCATTTATAGACGCTCGCCGCAATTGACAGACTATCGGCTAGCCGGTATAGTTCCTCTATCATGATCGCGAGACGAAACGACGACGACTGGAGAAGAAGACGGACGAGCATGTAGCAACAGCCCTATGGACCATGAAGCATTGCAAGACGATAGCGCAATCATCTATCTCTCGCTCTCGGCAGCGAGCAAGCTGTTAGGCGTACATAGCGCTACATTACGGCGCTGGGCCGATACCGGGGCGATCCCGGTCTATGTCACCCCTGGCGGTCATCGACGCTTTGCGCGGAGCGATATCGAAGCCTTGGCCGCCCGAAAGCCGCTTTCGACCCAGGCGCTGACAAGCACCTGGGCGCGCAAAGCCCTGGAGCAGACCCGTACCGAATTGGCCCAAGCGAGCCAGCGCCCCTCCTGGCTCGCCAACCTGGATAATGAGGCGCGGGACAAATGGCGGCGGATTGGCCAGCAGCTTATGGGCGTCGTATTGCGCTACGTGAATATGCCGGAAGAAGACGTAGCCTTACTAGAGGAGGCGCGAGCGATTGGCCAGGCCTATGCGCGCAACGCCCGACAGGTCGGTATGCCGCTGACCGCGGCGATCGAGGCGGCGCTCTTCTTTCGCGACTCGCTGGTCGAGGCGGCGATGGATCTGCCCGAAGAGAGTAAGATGCGCCCCGAAGCCAGCGCTCGCCTGCTGCGCCGGATCAGCCAGGTGGTGAATGTCGTCCAACTTGCGGTGGCGGCGGGCTACGAAAACAACGGTCTGTGATCGCTGCAGAGAATCAAGACCTTTGAATAGGCGCTGGTAAAAACCTGACCGTGCGGAACCCGCCGCAAGCCACGCCACTAAAGTGGCAGTGGTAAGGCGGGGTTCTCAACGGCTTCAGCCATGTGCTGTCGACGCGCAGAAAGGAACACTGCGATGATCCGTACTCACAGCTTCCCCTGCTCGCTGCCTCGTTCCGAGGCTGATGCGCTCAACCGCGAGAGCGGGCGCGTCTACGCTGCAACGCTCATCTGGCAGTATCGCATCTACCGGCGCAAAGGCATCTGGTTGAGCCCCAGCGCGTCGGAACGATTGGGGGACTATCTTCGCTCCACGACCCTCCACGCGCATAGCCGCGACGCGGCGCAACAGGCGTTTCACAAAGCCTGCAAGACGGCGAAGGTCAATCGCGCTATCGGTGGCAAGTATCCCCACAAGCGGAAGTGGTATCGCACAACCATCTGGAAGAGCACGGGCATTCGGGTGCGCGACGGGCGGCTGCTCCTGGCGCGTGCCCGTGGGCTGGAGCCGGTGATGGTTGCGCTTCCGCCGGCGTTGGCGGGGGCGCCGCCCGCCGCCGTTGTCGAAATGCGTTTGGTGTACGACCGGATAACGAAACGCTATCACTGGCATCTGGTCGTCGACGATGGGAGGCGCCCACCCGTTGCACCAGGAGCGCAGACGCTCGCCGCCGACCTGGGTGACATCCACCCGGCGGCGGTCGCAAACGAGCGGGGCGCGGTGGTCATCTTCACCGCCCGCGATCTGCGAGCGCTCAACCAGTACCGCAAGAAGCAGCTCGCCAGCCTCCAGGCGGCGATGGCGCGAAAGCAGAAGCGGTCGCGCCGCTGGAAGCGCCTGCAACGCCGGAAGGTCTCCCTGCTCGCCCGCAACAATCGCCAGCGGCGCGATATTGAGCACAAGGTCACACGAGCGATCACCAATCATGCCAGGCAGCAGCGGGCAAGGCGGCTGGTGGTCGGAGATGTGCGAGATGTCGGCAAGGGCAAGCGGCTCCATGCAAACAGCCAGCAGAAGGTGAGCGGCTGGTCGCACGGGCGGCAGATCGCGTACCTCACTTACAAGCTCGCGGCAGAGGGGATCGCCCTCGCACGGCAGAGCGAGGCGTATAGTTCCAAGACGTGCTGTGGCGGTGGCGCACCGAACAAGCCCAAAGGCCGCACCTATCGGTGCAGCGTGTGCGGGCTGGTGTGTCATCGGGACGCCAATGGCGCGGTCAATCAGGTGAGCAAGGCGGTGTACGGCAGCTACAGCCGTATCCAGCCGCGCACCATCATGTATCGGCGGGCCTTCCGCCGTAGTTCCCGCGACACCGGGCACGTAGCTTGTCTTCAACGACAAGAAGCCGCGCCGCTTGAGCGGCTGCGGAGTGTCACAAGCCTTGAGTGAGCGTTTTGTACAGCCTCGCCCAAGGCTTGTCAGGTTTGGTTTGAAAGGTATTGCGCCTAGAAAGCTTAGAACCGCCCCGGCCCATCTATAATCCGCCCCGGCCTGAGTCCGGTGTGTACCCCTTTCTTCAAAACTCGTACGCCATTCACCCACACATCGCGCACCCCCGCCGAGAGTTGGTGCGGATCTTCGAATGTCGCCCGGTCACCCACCGTCTGCGGGTCGAAGATCACCACATCGGCATACTGACCGGCACAGAGCAAGCCGCGATCATGCAACCCTAAGCGATGGGCCACCGCCGAACTCATCTTGCGGATCGCGTCTTCGAGCGTGAGCACTCCTTCGTCGCGCACATATTTGCCCAGGACGCGGGTGTAGGTGCCGTACGCGCGGGGGTGGTAAGGGCCGAGGGGTTTGGCCCATTCCGGATCGAAGCCGCCCGCGTCGGTCGAGATCTTGATCCAGGGTTGCTGGAGCTGCAGCTTGATGTTCTCCTCGCTCATCATGAAGTAGATCGTGCTGATCCGCTGCTCCTCGGAGAGAAAGAGATCGAAGGCGGCGTCAATCCACTCCTGGCCGCGCGACGCGGCGATCTCGCTCAGGCGCTTGCCGACATACTGCTGGTTTTCCGGCTTCTCGAAGCCAATTGGCATAACCCCTTCCGGGCCGCAGAGGTCTACCATCGCTTCCCAATCGCCAGAAGGATTGAGCGCCTCGGCCCGGATCTTCGCCCGCATCGCCGGGTCACGCAGATTGTCAAAGAATTTGCCGTCGGCGTCGGCCCAGGGCGGCAAGATCGACATCAGGCCAGTTCCCGCCCCGACGTACGGGTACATATCTGCTGCCACATCCAGTCCCTCGGCGCGCGCCTGGTTGATCATGGCGATGACATCGGGGATTTTCGACCAATTGCGCTCCCCTGCCGCCTTGAGGTGGTAGATCTCGACCTGCATTTCGGCTTGCCGCCCGATCTCAATCGCCTCAGCGATCCCCTCGATCAAGCGGTCCGCCTCCGAACGCACATGAGTGATGTAGATGCCGGCATACTCCGCAGCGACCTTACAGACTTCGATCAGCTCGTTGGTGTCGACAAAGGCGTCGGGCGGATAGATCAGCGCATAGGAGACGCCGAACGCGCCGTCGTCCATCGCCTCGCGCACCACTCGTTGCATGATCGCCAGCTCATCCGCCGTAGCCGGTCCCATCTCCATCCCTTTGGCATAACGACGCAACGTGCCACCGCCGAGGAAGGAGCCGATATTCGTTGCCACACCGTGCTTGACCATCGCTTCGAGCCAATCACGAAAACGACGCCAGGTCTTCATGCGGTCGGTCCATTCAGGCACGTGCTGGCTAAAAATGCTCAACGCCATCACATCGTCGATCTTGCCGCCGAAGGGCGCCGGCGTCCAGGACTCGCCCATAATCTCGGTGGTAACACCCTGGGTGATCTTCGAGAGGCTGCGGCCATCGCGCATCAGCGGCAAAATCGAATGGCTCTGAATATCTATAAAGCCCGGGCAAACAACCATGTCGGTCCCATTGACCACTTCACTCGTATTCTCGCTGGAGAGGCAAAAGGCTGGCGCAACTGCGGCGACGCGGTCGCCCACAAACGCTACATCACCGTAGAACCAGGGATTACCTGTACCATCGACCACCTTCGCGTTATGAATCAGGACATCGTAGTATGTCATTTTCATCCTCTCTTCGTTTCAGCGCCTCAGTGTCCCATCGTCTCCGCGTCTCCGCGTCTCGCCTTCTCTGCGCGTCTTCGTACAGCGCTTTGCAGCCGCCGGACTCTGCATATCTATGGATGTAGGGCGTAGGGTTGCAACTCCACAAGGTCTGGTATCTCGCCGATCTGCGGGGCGATTGGCCCCATCGCCCCCCGTCTTCTCGTCTCTTCACCTCCCCGCCTCCTCATCTCCGCGTCTCCGCGCTCAGAGCTAAACGCTCGACTGTAATGTCATCGAGAAACGCCATGTCTAATTCGACGCCGCTACCAGGGCTGGTCGGCACACTCAAGGTGCTGTCGGGGTTGAGCGCGAAGGGTTGCATGACGATATCGCGCTCGAAATAACGATTGCTGGCGCTGATGTCGCCAGGCAGTGCAAAGTTGGGCAGGCTCGCCAACGCGACATTACTCGCCCGGCCAAGCCCTGTCTCTAGCATCCCGCCGCACCAGACTGGTATGCCCGCCGCCTGGGCCATATCGTGGATCTGGCGTGCCGCCGCCAAGCCGCCGACCCGGCAGGCCTTGATGTTGATGACGCCGCAAGCTTGCAATTCGAGCGCCCAGCGCGCGTGCTCAGGCGAGACAATACTCTCGTCCAGGCAGATCGGCGTGCGCAATGTGCGTTGCAGTTTGGCGTGGTCGAGAATGTCATCGTGGCCAAGCGGCTGCTCGATCAGCAAGAGATCGAAGGCGTCGAGTTGAGCCAGGTGTTCGGCATGGTCGAGGGTGTAGATGCTGTTGGCGTCGACCTGAAGCTTCAGGTTGGGCCAAGTCTCACGCACCGCCCGCGTTGGCTCAATATCCCATCCTGGCTTGATCTTCAGCTTGACACGCTGATAGCCCGCCGCCAGATAAGCGCCGACAAGCTCCAGCAGCGTGTCGATATCGGGTTGGATGCCAATACTGACGCCGACCGACACCCGATCGTGCGTTCCGCCCAGCATCTGGGACAGGCTCTGTCCACGGATGCGCCCAAACAGATCCCAGGCGGCGAATTCCAGGCCAGCGCGCGCCATGCGGTTGCCGCGCACCGCGGTAAACGCGCGGTCAACATCGCTCGGTTCTTGCAGGTCCGCCTTGAGCAGCATCGGCGCCAAGATATCGCGCAACATCACCCAAGCGGTGGCCGCAGTTTCTTCGTTGTACCAGGGGCCGGCCCCGACTGGCGCCTCGGCCCAGCCGACCGCGCCATCGGCTTCCAAACGAACCAGGATGGAGCGGCTGTGCGTCTCGCGCCAGCCACTCGTTTCAAAAGGGGCGACATAGGGCAAGTGGATCTGTCGTAGTTCAATGCGTTCGATGCGCATAAAAACACCTCTTTGTGTAAAGCATTGCTTGACTCGATGTTGCAGATTGAACAGGTATACTACCGAAAGCTATACTTCTCTGGCGGCGGGGGTCAGGATGTAATGCCATCCCCGCCCTACGAAGGACACACAGTCCACCAAAGCATAGCCCGCCGCAAAAGCTGGTTCCAGGACATCACGCAGGAACAAGCGCCACTCCAGGAGCAGCCCTTGGTCGAACTTCCGTATTGCCTTTACATCATCAGGAAGCGGCAGTGCAATAACCGTGCCGTCGAAGTTCGGCGAAACTGGCACAGGCCGAGGCAAGCCATCCGGTGAGAGTTGGACGGACAGAAAGTGCAGGTTAGCGTTGTCCCATTTGGGGCGTGCATTCGTTTGCGGAGGGGCGCCGGCGGCTGTCTCGGCTATGGCTTGGAGCACGCGCAGGCTGCGCAGATGCCAGTCCACTTGGCAACGATCAGTCGGAACGCCCGCATTGAGCGCATCGGACATCTCGCCGTAGATGTTGCGGACATAGGTCGTACAGGTTGCGCCTAGGCGGTGGATATTGAATGCCCCGTTGACGCGGTAGAGCGGGTCGTAGGTCCAGGTGACATGATCGGTCAGTCCCTGCGCCAGCACCGCCTCTCGCTGCGCGAGTTTGAGTCGGACGCCGATGCCGCTCCCTTGCCAGCCGGGCAATACCCCGGCAATATGGCTGCAATGTTTGAGACGGGGCGGCGTTTGTGTGGCCGGGTCGCCTGACGTTGTACCGAGCCAACCCAACACAAACCCGACCATCTCTCCCGTCTCGGCAGGGCCGTCGGGCGAGTATGCGCCGAGGAATACGCTGCCATTCTTCGCCATGGTGATCAGCACATGGAGCGGAATCAAGTCAATCTCGCTGCTGGACCAGATCCGCCGCTGAACCTCCTGAAAATGACGGCAACCGTCGAGGTCGATAATTGGCTTGATAGTGATGGATGGAACTTGCATCTGCTACCTCGCTTCGGAATCTCCACAGAAGTTCTTCCAAAGGTATAAGCGAACTCAATCTCGCTGGTGCGGGTCGAGCGCATCGCGCAATCCATCGCCAATGAAGTTGAAGGCTAACACGGTCAGTACGATCATGACCCCCGGCGCAATAGCAATATGGGGATAGATAGTGATGAACGCCCGGCCATCATTCAGAATGCCGCCCCACGACGGGATTGGCGGGCGAATCCCAAGCCCCAAGAACGAGAGCGCCGACTCGAGAATAATGATCCCGCCGACGCCAAGCGATGCCAGCACAATTACCGGCCCCAGCACATTGGGCAGGATATGGCGCAAAATGATGCGGGCATTCGTCACACCCGAGGCCTGCGCGGCCAGAATAAAGTCGCGCTCCTTCAGGCTCATCACATCGGCGCGGACGACGCGGGCAAAGCGCGCCCAGACGGTACTCCCGATGACCAGCATCGTCGTCGTCATGCTTGGGCCAAGGACGGACGCCAGCGTAATCAACAGTGCGATGATCGGAAAAGCCATCAGCGTATCGATCAAGCGCGACAACAGTGTGTCGATCCAACCGCCCAAAAAGCCGGCGACAGCGCCCACCAGCACCCCAATGAAGACGGCCATTCCCGTGGAGACCAAGCCAACGAGCAGCGCCACCCGCGAGCCATAGATGATTCGGCTCAGCAGATCGCGCCCAATATGGTCGTAGCCCAGCAGATGGCCGGGTTCGTAACCGACCCCGCGTTTGCCCCGAAAAGACTCGGTGTGATCGTGGGGGGCCAGCCCATCGGCAAAAACCGCCATCAGGCAGAGCAGGATGATAAAACACAGGCCAAGCATCGCCATCCGGTTCGCGCTGAAGCGTCGCCGTGCCTGGCTCCACTCCGAGCGATGCAGCGGCTCGCTGATGTTGGTGCTGCTTTGTTGCTGTTTTGCCGGCGCTACTGCCATAGGTCTCGCTTCTACCCCTCAATCCGAATGCGCGGATCGATCAGCGCATAGGCCAGATCGGTCAACAGGTTTACAACAACGACCAGGCCCGAGAGCACAACCACGATCGATTGCACAACCTGATAATCAAGGCGAAACACCGAGTCGATAAACAGGCGACCAATCCCCGGCAGCGCAAAGACAGTCTCGACCACGATTGTCCCGCTAAGCAAAAAGGCGATCTGGAAGCCAATCACCGTCACGACCGGCAGCAAAGCGTTGCGGACGGCGTGGTTTAAGATAACAGCGCTCCCGCGCAAGCCTTTGGCATACGCTGTCCGCACATAATCCTGATTGAGCGTTTCGATGGTCGCGCCGCGCATTACCCGCGCGATCACCGCCATCTGTTCGGTTGCCAGCACTGCAACCGGGAGAATATAGCCCTGCCAGGAGCGCAGCCCAAACGGCGGCAGCCAACCAAGCATCCCAGCGAAGACAACGATCAGCATCAACCCAATCCAGAAATTGGGTAGGGCCACACCCAAGGTGGAGCCGAACGCCGTCAGATAATCGAACAGCGAGTTGCGCTTGACGCCGGCGATAATCCCCGCGGGAATAGCAATGATCAACGCGACCCCCAGGGCGTAGAGGTTCAACAGGGCCGTCACCGGCGCAGCCTCGAAGATCATATCGCGTACCGGCACGCCAATCCTGATGATCGAGTCGCCGAAATCGCCGCGCAGCATATTCCACGCCCAGGTGAGGTATTGCTCGTGCCAGGGCCGGTCCAGCCCCCACTTCGCGCGGATCGCGTCGATCTGCTCCTGGGTAATCTGAACCTGTCCCTCGCCAAGCAAAAGGTAGACCGGGTCGCCCGGCAAGAGGCGCATAATAACAAAGGTTGCGATACTGACCAGGAAGATCACCAAGACCCCCTGGAGCAGCCGCACCAGGATGTAGCGCAGCATTATCCCTCAACCGACCACTCGTGGGCCTTGCGATACAGCGCCGACCCGTTGAGAACCGTTTCCGGCAAGCCTTCGACGCGGCCACTGAAGACATTGAACCAGTCCCAATACATCATAAAGAGGAAAGGAACCTCCTCGGCGACAATCTCCTGGATCTCGAAGTAAATCGCCTGACGTTTTTCGGGATCGACCTCGCTCAAGCCCAAATCGAGCAGCTCATCCACCCGTTCGTTCTGGAACTGACTGAAGTTGTTGCCGCCATCCGAGCGCAGGGTGACGGCAGCATCAGGTTCGCCGTTGAAGCCGCCATAGGTCCAGTTGTAGAGCGACGCCTCTAGCGTACCCTTGCGCAAGCCCTCCAAGATCGATGCAATCGGGGCTTCTTCGATCTGCATGTCAATCCCTGCATCCTTCAAGAGTTGCTGGACCAATTCGGCCTCGGGGCGGCGCGCCTGGTCACCCGTGATTACAGTGCATGTGAAGGAAAGCTTGACGCCGTCCTGCTCGCGAATCCCGTCTTCGCCCATCGTCCACCCGGCTTCATCCAGCAGCGCTGCAGCTTGATCGAGGTCATACTCGTATTGCTTGACGTTTGGATTGTGCCAGAATTCCAGCGCTGGCGAGATATTGGTATGGGCCACAACCGCCGTGCCCTGAAACACATCGTCGATCACTCGTTGGCGATCAATCGCATGCATCATGGCCTGGCGAACCCGTTTGTCGGAAAGCTGGGGGAGCTGATTGTTGAGCGGAAAGTGATTGACCGATACCGATGCCGTACGATAGGTTGTGAAATCCGGGTTTTCAGCGAAACGCAAGTTATCTTCGACAAGCATCGGCCACACCGAGGAGTCCGCTTCCCCCGACTCGAGTGCAATCGCCCGGACCGATGGTTCAGGGACTACATTCTGGCGCAGGATATCGATCTTGGGCCGTCCCCGGAAGTGATCATCAAAGGCATCGAGCTCGGTGACCTCGGCAGCGCGCCACTCTTTGAGTTTAAAAGCGCCGGTTCCGATTGGCGCTGTCCGATAGACGTCTTGACCAACCTTGCTGTGGTAGTGCTGCGGGACAATAAAGGTCGTCGCGGCCTGAGTAAGGAGAGCCGCATTGGGCTCCTGCAACTTGATCACCACTGTATAGTCGTCCGGCGTTTCGATAGTATCGATGCCACGGAAATTATTGGCAATCGAGGCGGCGTTTTCGGGGTTGCCATAGAACTCGAAGGTATATTTGACATCTTTGGCCGTAAATTCAACCCCGTCGTGGAATTGCACCCCCTGACGCAAATTAAAGGTATAGGTGAGCCCATCCGGCGACACCTCATACGAATCGGCTAGAACCGGCTCAATCACGTAGTTTTCGTCGAGTTCGAGGAGCGCATTATGGATACTAGTCACCATGACCCACTGGACCGTCGGACCAGAATCGTCTGGGCTAAGCCCAGCAACCTCCTGGTGGCCCATAAACACAATCGTACCGCCGGTCGTGGTCGCCCCCGAATCAGCGGCGGGAACAGGCGTGGTCGCCTGGGCCGCAGTAGGGATAGCCGGAAGCGTTGGACTGGGTTCGGCAGGCGTCGTCGGCCCGGTTGCCGAACCGGATTGGCCGCCGCAGGCCGCAAGAACCGCGCCGGTCACCGACGCCGAAACACCGATGCCAACACTACGTCGCAAGAACTCGCGCCGCGACATGGTAGCGCGGGTTGGCGGGGGCAGATGGGTGTCTGATTTCATCGCTCAAAACTCCTTGTATCGGCGAGCATCTACTATGTATTGCCATATAACCCAGGAGCAGCCGCAACGGCTGCATACTCTGACAATAGAGCCGATCCGCGTCCCTGCGATCTTGTGATCACACCGCCACATTGCCAGTCTGCGCGCTGTTGAAAAGCCGCAACGCGACATTTTGCACCAGGGGTCTCGGTCGCGCTATTATTGGCAAGATCAGGGCTCATGCCGAATGAGGAGGACATCTTTGAGGATCTACGAGAGCGGCGTCGCCCTCAAACCAGGATGGGCTTCAGGTTATGCCGAACTACAGGTCAACCAAAAGCCACTGAAGCCACAAGAGTAGAACCTGATCCTTATGCGCCGAGTCCGTTCGTCCAAGCAATCATTTACTTCATCTTACTAGGCGATAGTAGATGAGTATAGCGCAGCCTAAATTGGCTGTCAAGCCGCGTTGCGTTCTTATAGGGCTGCACCAAACCCAGCAATAGCACGCAGATGATACCGATTGCTGCGGATTCGTCCCAGATCCGCAGCAATCGTGCCGGTGGGATTGACAGCTCACCGACGGCTGATGTTGCACATTGACGCAGCCTTGGCGCTCTTTTCAGATCTGGGTCAACATCGCATTGTTGCGCACTTTTTGCCAAAATAATACAAATGTTAACGAAATCATAGATTCGGACATGTATCGCTGGGTAGGGGTTTGTATGGCACTTGAAAGCCCAATGTAGCATCTCTATAATTTGGATTGTATAGATTTATACAGACTCGACAAACAAAAGATTGCAGCGGACAATGCATGCACACTGCTCACGGGCGCACAACGCTGTGATCATGCATTGCTCTTGATACCGCCCGCATTGAGTTGGGGCGCTTATCCATCACATAGGCTTGTTACATCACAGATGAAGAGAGGCTTTCCTGTGCAACAGCAAACTAAACGATTTAGTCTTCTCCGTACGATGAAAATCGGGACGTTTCATATTGGTTCTGCATTTGCCGATATTCTTACCTCGGGCGTATGGAATCGCATTTTGATCAGTGATCTGGGGATTGCAGCCACCCCGGTTGCGTTTCTTTCGGCTTTGCGATATCTCCTCGCCCCACTGAGCATCTGGGCGGGATATCGCTCTGACACACGCCCGCTGTTTGGCTTTCACCGGCTGCCCTATATCTGGTTCGGGCGCCTGTTGATGCTGATTACACTGCCACTCCTGCCGGTTGTCACCATCCTGCTTGCCGCCAATCCGCTTTCGGTCTCAGGGTGGGGGATCACGGCGCTGGCTTTTGTGATTTATGGTGTTGGCACGCTGCTCTCGGGCAGTACGTTCCTGGCTCTCATCCGCGACAGCACCCCGCCTACTCGCCATGGACAGGCATTGAGCATTGTGCAGGTCTTTCTCGTGGTGAGTTTTCCAATTAGCGCCTTAATCTATGGGCAGCTGATGCCGGTCTACGATCCGCTTGTATTTTGGGAGGTCGTTCTTCTCGGCACTGCTTTGGCTGCGGGCTTCTGGTTTTTCTCCCTCGCCGGCGAAGAAAGGCGCGGCGTGTCCACTATCGAGCATGACCCAGATCCACTGCCATTCGGTGCGTTGCTCCGCGAGATTCTGCAGGACCAGCGGGCGCGTAATTTCTTCTTCTTTCTCGCCCTTGGCGCGGTCAGCGCATTTGCCCAGGACGCTGTATTGGAGCCGTTTGGCGGCGATGTGTTCGACATGGAGGCTGGTGAAACAACCAGGTTCAATCTCTATTGGGGAATTGGGGTATTGTTCGGCATGGTGACGACGATTGTTCTTACCCGCAAGCGTCCAGCCTATGCACAAACCGACACAACGAGCATTGGTCTGTTTAGCACCGCGGCGCCATTAGCGCTGCTCGGCGTCATCTCAGTGACCCGAATCGAAGCGCTGCTCATTCCAACCCTGATTCTGTTTGGCTTGGGGCTCGGGATCTATACGGTCGGCGCCGTCTCTTTGTTGATGGCGATGACCTCGAATCGTCGCGCCGGGGCGTACCTTGGGCTGTGGAGCGTGGCCCAGCTTGTTTTTCGCGGCGTGGGTATTTCGCTCGGCGGTGCGCTCCGTGATGGCGTCCTGTTGCTGTCTGACTCACATGCTGTCGCTTATGCCGCGGTCTTTCTGCTTGAAGCGATTGGCTTGCTGTGCTGTGTGGCGCTGCTCCGCAACATCGATATCGCCGGTTTTGCCCGTCGTGAAGAGCCAGCGCCAGCGGCAACCCTCGCAGCGCTCGCGGATTAGCGCCCTGGTACGTGATCCGGATGCATGCAATGCCAAGCGCTGCGCCTACACGCGAGATCCGATTCGCCAGATGAAACGCTGACTGACCATGAATAGCGCCGCAGCGGACAGAGCAGCGATTGCGTCAGCTCTGTCATGTGAAAAGACCGGTCGGTATCTAAGCCGACCGGTCTGTGTGCGTCTATGCAACGCAGCGGCTATTGCTATTGCGCCTGCTGTAAAATGATTGGCAGATACAGACGACCAGTCGGCGCCTGATTCTCAATCGCCAGAACGCCAAGCTCCTGATTTGTATCATCCCCAGTCGCAAAGACTGTTATGACTTCACTCCCGACAAGTGAGAAAGATGGAACATCAATCAGCTTGGTTGACCCGTCTGGCGTTGCAATTTGCAAATCATAGGCGCCGGCGGGCAGCTCCAGATACGAACTGACGCCCTTGTAGGGAACGTTGGTCAAGCCGCCCACGACATCACCCGTTTCGGTGCGGATGGAAACTTTGGTCGCGGCCAGGTCGGCGCTAAACGGCGCAGCGTGAACGATCCGCACCTTCGCGTTGCCCGCGGCAGGCGCGCTGTTGTCGTCCTGCAGCAGCAGGAACTCAAGCTGCTGATTGGCGCCGTCACCGATTGCTGCGGCGGTGTAGTCACGCCCGGAGACGAACTCTACTGTGCCAGAGATCGCAGCAGTCGCTGCAGCCGCCGGAATAACTTCGACGAAGTAGCTACCCGCTGACAGCGGCAAGTACGGCGTTGTTTTGCCGAAGGTGAAGTTAGTGAGTAGATCGGCGTCGTTCGCCCGCACCGTCACTGCAGCGCCGTCGCTCGCAAAGGGCGCCAGGTGCGCCAACGATACCCGCGCCGGTGAGCGCGCTATGCCGGCAACGGGCAGAACGCTGAGCGGCTGATTTGTTACGTTGCCAATCGCGAAGACCGTCACAATGTCGCCCGCTTTGAGGGTCAGCGACGGAATGTCAATCAGCTTCGTCGTACCATCAGGTGTAGCGACCTGCAGATCGTATGTGCCGGCATCTATCTCCAAATATGGGCTGACCTGTTTGTATTGAAAATTCACTAGTCCGCCAATTGGGGCGCCGGCCTCATTACGAACGGAGACTGCGGTTGCCTCTAGTGTGTTGGTAAAGGGCGCGGTGTGCGCAACCCGCACCTTGGCCTTGCCCGCTGCTGGCGGGTTGTTGTTTTCGTCCAAGACGAAGAGCTCAAGCGGCTGGTTTGTACCGTCACCGATCGCTGCGGCGGTGTAATCACGGCCCGAACGCACCGTCAGCGTGCCACTAATGGCAACGGTTGTCTCTCCGGTTGGGAGGACTTCGACGAAGTATTCGCCAGCCGGCAGTTCGAGATACCCATTTGTGTCCGTATAGGTAAAGTCGGTCAGCAAGTTGGCGCCGTCCACTCGCACCGTCACCGAGGCTTCACCGCTCGCAAATGGCGCCAAGTGCGCTAGCAACACCCGCGCCGGCTCAGCAGATGCGCCATAGACCGGCAGGAAGCCCCGCGGCTGGTTCGCACCTTGACCACCAATACCAGTGGCGAAGACCGTGACGATATCGCCCGCCTGCACAGTGATCGGCGGGAGGTCGATCAGGGTTGTTGAACCATCGAGCGTGGCGACTTGCAGATCATAGACGCCGGCGGGCAGATCGAGGTACGGGCTAACACCCTTGTAGGGGACATTATCCAAGTTGCCAACGACTGTGCCATCGTCGGTGCGGATCGAGACGCGGGTCGCGTCTAGCGTGCTGGTGAACGGTGCGGTGTGGACAATCCGAACTTTCCCAGTCCCTGGGAAAGGCTGGCTGTTGTTGTCATCCAGGACAAAGAGTTCAAGCGGCTGGTTCGTACCATCGCCGATCGCTGCGGCGGTGTAATCTTTCCCGCTCTCTAGCGTGACAGTGGTGCTAATCGCGGGTGTTATGACGCCCGTCGGCAGAATTTCAACAGCGTAGTCGCCGGCGGGCAATGTCAGATAAGAAGTCGTATCGGTGTAGGTAAAATCGGTCAAGAGATCGGAGCCGTTCGCGCGTACTGTTACCGAGGCTTCACCGCTAGCAAATGGGGCTAGGTGGGCGGCCAACAGGCGGGCTGGCGCTGGGTCTTGCTGAGGCGCCGGATCAAGGGCAGTCGTTTCTGGTGAAAGGGTCGCTTGGCTCGGCAAACTTGGCTGGGCTAGGGCCGGCGATGCGCCGACCAAAAATAGAATAAGAATGATGAACAGGCATGGTAGGTAGTTCGTTTTCATATCTCTCCCTCGTGTAGTATCCTAGCTTCATGGCTAATCAGCGTCGATGCAGACAAACAAGCAGTTCACACTCATGAATCCAGCTCCGGCTCTTTGTGATAGAGACGATACGTCAGCAAAGTCTCGCTTTGCCAATATTTATGGATGCACGAACCGTAAGCGAGCCAGGCTACAAACTACAGCGATGCATAAGTTTGTAGGCGCTTGACGAGGCGGCGCTACTTCATAATGTGCAAACTGATGGACCCGCCGGCG
Source organism: Chloroflexales bacterium (assembly GCA_022360155.1). Taxonomy (GTDB): domain Bacteria; phylum Chloroflexota; class Chloroflexia; order Chloroflexales; family Chloroflexaceae; genus JAKSDJ01. Next base: position 15,078 of record JAKSDJ010000164.1, read on the forward strand.
GGTTTGTACAAGCAGAATACGTGGCAAACGCCGGCGCACACTGTGGAACATGTGAAAAATGAGTTAGTACTATTGGTTCCAGGAACATGTACGCAAGGCAGATAAGCTTGGATGTATGTTTTGCAGCAATTTGCATATCCATTAGTATCAGCGCTCATAATGAAAACATAGTACTACAACGAGAATGTCATGCTGAACAACGTGACGAATCGCCTGGGAAGCGGGTGCGAGAGCCTGCGCAGAGCCGGCCCTGAGCGCAGCCGAAGGGCTCAGGGCGCCATGGTCGACGGCGTTCCAACGAGATGAGTCTGGAAGTCTCGTTGTAGTACTAGTCATAGGTCTACAAGCCGCCGCAAATACTAAAAAAGTCAGTGCTGATATGGTAGACTATCAAGCACAGGTTCCTCTTTTTAACAATAGCGCAGTCTGCCGCGGTTACCTCGCTCGGCATCTAAGTCGACCGATCAGAATTCCCAATCAGCTTGCGCTTAAGGAGACGATGTGAAACACACCCTCGTACTATTGACAGGTTGCATGGCTATGCTACTGGCAGCTTGCGGCGAAGCGGCAGCCCCGGCGCCGACACGCTCGGCTGCCGAGATACGCCAAACCGAACGGGCGCTGCTTGGCGTACCAACGTTAGAGCCTCTTCCCACGCCTATCGGCGGTTTTGCTCCGACTCCGACAGCCCCGCCCGGCGTTGCAGACCTGTTTACTATACCGGCTGATGATCCGCGCGCGCAGGGCAGCCCCAGCGCGCCGGTGACGCTCATCGAGTTCAGCGACTTCGAGTGACCGTTCTGCGCACGCTTCGTCCGTGAGACGAGACCGCAGATCGAACAACAATACGTCGAGACCGGCATCGTTCGCTTGGTCTATCGCGATTTTCCCTTACCCATCCATGCTTCGGCGGAATTGGCGGCAGTTGCCAGTCGTTGCGCCGCCGATCAGGGCGATTTCTGGGCAATGCACGCACAACTCTTCGATACCTATTCTGTGGAGTGGGGCGGGGTGCCCAACCGCGACCGGCCGGTAATGATTGAGTTGGCTGGCAATCTTGGTCTAGACACAACGACATTCGAGGATTGTCTTAATAACGAGCAGGTTGTAACAGCCGTCCGTGAAGAGGTCGCCAATGCCACATGGATTGGCGTACGATCAACACCGCACTTCTTTATCAACGGACAATCGCTGATTGGGGCGGCGCCGTATGATTCATTTCAGCGCGCCATCGAGCAGGCAAAGGAAGCAGAGGAGTAGACAACAAACGAGAGATACATAAGGGTGCAACGTCGCCTAGCGTCTGCAGCTATCGTTGCACCCTTTGCTGTTACGAGCGAGGCTGTTCTATAGACGAACAGCTACTGCTTGAGATCATCAATAGAGTATACGGTTGCATCGGGCGTAATGGTCGGATCAGGCGCAGAACCGGTGTCGGTCCAACCCTCGCTCTCCAGCGTCATAATCGGGCGTACGCTCATGTCCTGATCACAGACGATCTGGCAGGAAAGGCGATACTGACCAAACAGACCACGCTCGGTGAGTTTCTCGTACTCTGCCTGCGTCATCGTGCCAGGCTCGCCAGACTCAAACTCGACCCGGCAAGTTGTGCATTTGGCGTAACCGCCGCAACGATGTCCGATATGAACCCCGCTCTCTTCAATAGCCAGCACCAAACGCTGATCCTGTGGCACTTCAACCGTTTTTCCGCCGACGGTAAGCTTTGGCATTAAACAACTCCTCGTGATATTCAAAACCTTCAGGATACGATCACTATAGTACAAGATTAGGGACAACCTTACGATATCGTAAGGACTGCTGAACATGCGTAATCCGCCGATGCCAGAGATATAGATGGAAACTCCCCCTGTCTCGGCGCCTCCTTGTCTACTCCGCTCTCCATCTCATCGTCTTCCTGTCTCGGCGCCTCATCGTGTCTTCGTCTCCTCGCCTCATCGTGTCTTCGTCTCCTCGTCTTCGCCCAGCAGTGTAAGCTGTATATTAAAGTCAGACACTGTTTCTACCCCGTCCCAATCAGGGCTGTATTTGCCCACACCATCGTTGTATGCTATACTGAAGCCCGGCGTGGATTCCCCGCCAAATACACACACCTCCTGATTATGCGCCTTCCTGCCAGGTCGCGTTTGACCGGTTCGCACATAAGTCGATGGAGGTGGCGGATGCAGTATAGTTGCATACTAACATAAGGAGTAAATGTAACGCAATGACTCAAGCGACGACTCGGATTGTCTCGATTAAAGCCCTGCTCGAAGCCGGCGCACATTTTGGTCACCAAACCAACCGCTGGAACCCCAAGATGCGCCCATTCATCTTTACTGCGCGAAACGGAATTCACATCATTGACCTGCAAAAAACAGTCACTGGGTTGACGAACGCCTATCACTTCATTGCCGATGTTACCGCAGCCAAAGGTAAAGTGATGTTTGTCGGCACCAAAAAGCAAGCGCAGGAAGCGATTGCAGAAGAAGCCGCCCGAGCGGATCAACTCTACATCACGCAACGTTGGCTTGGCGGTACGCTAACGAACTTTCAAACGATCCGCCGACGGTTACGCTACCTGGCGGATCTCGAAGCGCAACGCGACCGTGGCGACTTTGCGCGCCTGACCAAAGCCGAAGCGCTCAAGCTCGAAGAACAGATTGGGAAGCTGAATCGGGTCTTCGGCGGCATCAAAAAGATGGAACGGCTGCCAGGCGTCCTCTTCGTGGTCGACCCGCGCAAGGAAGAGCTGGCCGTCCGTGAAGCGCACAAAGTCGGCATCCCCGTTGTCGCAATGGTAGACACCAACTGCGATCCCGATCTGATAGACTATATCGTCCCTTGCAATGATGACGCTATCCGCGGTATCAGGCTAATGACTAGTAAGATCGCCGATGCGGCGCTTGAGGGAACCCACCGGCGCGAAGCAGCTCACGATGAGATGGCCGGTGTGGAAGAAAAGCTATAGGAAGGCGCATTCCATGCTCCTTCCAGGCGAAGATGGAGCGGCGGCCAACTGGTCGCCGCTCTTCATGAGCAAAAAAAATATGAAGACGAGTAACATAAACTCTTAAGGAGCGCTTACAGTGGCAGTTACAACCGAAATGATAAAGGAATTACGCGAACGAACTGGCGCCGGGATCAAGGAATGCAAAGATATTCTCCTTCAAACCAACGGTGATCTCGATAAGGCAATTGAAGTGCTCCGCGCCAAGGGGCTGGAGATCGCCAGCAAGAAAGAAGGGCGTGAGGCTAAAGAAGGCTTGATTGGCATCTACACCCACCCTGGAACCAAGCTCGTGGCCCTGGTGGAGTTGAACTGTGAAACCGATTTTGTGGCCCGCACCGATGATTTTATGAGCCTGGCCAAGGAGCTAGCGCTTCATGTCGCGGCCACTGAGCCACGCTATCTGACTATCGACGAAGTGCCGGAAGACGCAATTGCCGAGAGTGGGCTGACTCCTGAAAAGTTTTATGAGCAATCGGTGCTATTAGCTCAACCTTATGTAAAAGACCCTTCTCGCACGATCCAGGACATGGTCAAAGAGGGTATTGCCAAGCTAGGGGAAAATATTATCGTGCGTCGCTTCGTTCGTTACGAGGTGGGAGGCTAACCTTGCGGCGTGAATCCGCTTCGTCGCTGGATAGCATGCGCTGGCCGTATCCATGCCCATTGAGTTGAACCATGGACAAAGCAAAATATCATCGGGTGCTGATCAAATTTAGTGGTGAAGCCCTCGCGGGGAACCAGAGCGAAAGCATCGATGCGGCCATGCTTGATTTCCTAGCGGAGGAAATCGAAAAAGTCACGCGCCATCAGATCGAGATTGCAGTTGTATTGGGCGGAGGCAACATCTGGCGCGGCAATCGATCAATCGATCGCGGGATGGATACGGCGCAGTCGCATTATATGGGCATGCTCGCGACCATCATCAACGCCCTCGCCATGCAGGACGCCCTCGAGCGGCAAGGCATCCATACGCGCGCAATGACGGCCATCAAGATGGATGAAGTGGCTGAACCGTACATCCGTCGCCGCGCCGCCCGTCATCTCGAAAAAGGCCGTGTCATTATCCTTGCTGCGGGGACCGGCAATCCCTATTTCACCACTGACTCGGCAGCGGCACTGCGCGCCGCTGAAATCCACGCTGATGTAATCTTAATGGCTAAAAATGGTGTTGATGGCGTCTATACGGCTGATCCCCGCCGCGATCCAACTGCCGAGCGCTTCGATTATCTGACCTATATGGAGGCGCTCCGGCAAGGATTGGCGGTAATGGATAGTACAGCGCTTACCTTTTGTATGGATAACAATATTCCAATCGTCGTTTTCAATGCAATGGAAGCGGGAACCATCGAGCGTATCGTGATGGGAGAACACGTAGGAACGCTGGTGAGTAATGTAGGAGTGGGATGATGGTCAATGATGTGATCCATGAATTCGAAGGCCGCATGAAAAAGGCCGTCGAAGCATTACGCCACAATCTGGCAACGATTCGAACTGGTCGCGCTTCACCTGGTTTGGTTGAGCATTTGCAAGTCGGCGCCTACGACTCGATGATGCCGCTTAATCAGCTTGCCGGCATTAGTATCCCTGAAGCGCGTTTGATCGTGATACAGCCCTACGATGCAGGCACGCTCCGCGCAATCGAAAAGGCTATTCAAAGCTCGGACTTGGGGATCAACCCCAGCAACGATGGGCGCCTTATCCGTCTATCCTTGCCGCAACTCACCGAGGAGCGCCGTCGTGAGCTGGTCAAGGTGGTGCGCACTCGCGTCGAAGACGTCAAAGTCTCTATCCGCAATCAACGGCGCGATGCAATTGACGATTTACGCCAACTCGAAGGCGAAAAACTGATTAGTGAAGACGAACTCCATCGCGGGCAGGACCGCATCCAGGCCATCACTGATCGCTACAGTAAGGAACTGGATCAGATCGGGACCGAGAAAGAAGCCGAGGTGATGGAGGTTTAGGCCCGTTATCCATCATTTGTCATCTGGCTTCTCCAGGTGCGAATGATGGATCGGGGTACGGAATGTAATCCACGGTGGAAGGATCATTGGTCAGCCAACATGTACCACAGCACATTGCCATTATTATGGATGGCAACGGGCGCTGGGCGCGCCAACGCGGCCTGCCGCGCTTGGCTGGGCATCGTGCGGGAACAGAAAATATTCGCGGCATTGTGACCGCGTGCGCTGAGTGGGGCATTCGCTACCTGACGCTCTACGCCTTCTCGACGGAGAATTGGGGCCGCCCCTCGATTGAAGTACAAGGGCTGATGCAGATCCTGAGCGACTTTATCGATCGCGAAACGCAAGCGCTCCACGAAAAGGGCGTCCATCTGCGCCACCTTGGCCGCCTCGAAGGGCTCAGTGAGCGCCTGAAGCAAAAGGTGCGCTATGCGATTGACCTCACTCGCCAAAATGATCGCCTGATCTTGGCCGTTGCGTTTAACTACGGCGGTCGGGTCGAGATCGTCGACGCAGTGCGCACGCTCGTTGCGCAAGGGTTAGCCCCAGACGCCATCGATGAGCAGGCGATCTCTGGATGTCTTTCGACCAGCGGGATGCCTGACCCAGACCTGGTTATCCGAACCAGTGGTGAATGGCGACTGTCAAACTTCTTGATTTGGCAGACCGCCTACAGCGAATACTGGACTACGCCTGTCTTCTGGCCGGATTTCAAATCGGAGCATTTGTTACAGGCCATACACGATTATGGACGGCGCGAACGCCGCTTCGGCGGCCTCATCGAGCAAGGCTAGCTCGTTGGCCCAACGACTTTTCAGTGCCGGCGTCTTGATACCAGTATTGGTCGGGCTTGCCTATTGGAGCGTCTGGCCAGTCGCACTTCTTGTCGCTGTCGCCTCCACGATCAGCCTCTTCGAGTTGTACACCTTGATGCGGCATGGCTCCTATACCCCGCGCCTCGCTACCGGCCTCGTTATGGGACTATTCCTCTGTGCCGCCGCCACGTTCCAGGGAACGGTTTCGTTCGATTTGACCGGCTTTGTGGTGAGCGGCAGCATCTTGTTCTCACTCGTTCTCGAACTGACCCGTCGTGACCGGCGGAATAGCCTTGATAGCTGGGCGCTTACCTTTGCCGGCGCCTATTATATTGGCGGTCTATTGAGCTATTATATCCTCTTGCGTCGACTGGAAACCCCTTTACAAGGAGGCTGGCTTGCGCCGCTCGCGATCCCGCCCGGCGCGGCTTGGGTCTATCTTGTGCTCGCGATCACCTGGCTGCAAGATACGACAGCTTTCGCCGTCGGACGAGCCTGGGGTCGGCATCAGATGGCGCCCTATTTAAGTCCCAAGAAGACCTGGGAAGGATTTATCGGCGGTTTTGTCGCCTCGATCATTACCGCGCTACTGGCGACGCCGATGATGGGCCTGCCTATTGGCTACGGAGCAGCCGCCCTGATCGGTATTGCAGGAGGGATTGCCGGCCCCCTGGGCGATCTGACCGAGTCGTTCTTCAAACGGCAGATCGGCGTCAAAGACTCCGGCCATATCATTCCGGGGCATGGCGGGATTCTCGATAGAATCGACAGCATGATCTTCACCGCTCCTGTAATCTACTATCTTGTTCTCCTATTGACAGTGCCATCTTGATCAGGTACACTATCGTCAGCGGGGCGAAGGCGGGTACGAAGGACGCCTTTGCCCTTCTTTACGCCACATCGTTTTTTCATGTTCGGTTAGAACTAGGTGGATCACCGCTTTGCCGTTTAGGCTAGAGCTTTTCAGTGTTTTTTCGAGCAACTGAGCAACGCTACAAGCTCGTTTTGTCTTTAATAGTATATAAAAAGCTGAAAAGCCCTAAAGGAAAGAGATAATAGAGGAAGCTATTTGGAAAGTGTACCGACGGAAAACTTGGGCATCTGTGATTCCCAGGATCGCTACACCTCTACGAAAAAGACTTGGGGAGAGCTACGTGCTGACCAATCACCCCTTTTCAAACTACCTCTGAGGAACTCTCTTTCCCCCAACTACCCATTTTTCCAAGAACGGTAGAGACGAAAAGCATACCTTATGACGTGGAGTTTGTGATTATGTCCAATGTAGGAAGCGTCTTAGCAGCCCTTGGGAGTGCGCAGGCACAAATCGCTGAACCTCCCAGTAGTAACCTCTTGGTTACGATTTTAGCCTTTTTGATCATGCTCGGAATCCTCGTGTTTGTTCACGAGTTAGGACACTTTGCTGTAGCCCGGTGGATGGGCATCCGCGTTGAAGAATTCGGTTTCGGCTACCCGCCGCGGATGCTCACCCTCTTCGAGCGCAACGGTGTCAAATATACGCTGAACTGGCTGCCGCTCGGCGGCTTTGTTCGCTTCGGCGGTGAAGATAATACCCTCTATGGGACCGGCAGCTTGGCCGCAGCCAAACCATGGCGCAAGATTCCAGTGATGCTCGCCGGCCCGCTCATGAATCTGCTGTTGGCGATTGTCGTCTTTGCGGCGCTGTTTGCAACCCAAGGCGTTCCTACACCGACCGGACAGCAGCAGGTCAATGTGGTCTACGAGGCCACCCCAGCTGCTACGGCCGGTTTCGAGTCGGGTGATATTTTGATCAGTATCAACGGTCAGGCCATTAGCGAACCAGCGCAGATCAGCGCAATAGCTGGCGAGAATGCAGGCAAATCGATTCCAGTCGTTGTCCAGCGCGGCGATACAGAGTTGACGCTCGATCTGGTTCCTGGCCCTTGGACAGGGCCTGAAGGCCAGCGATACGATGTCGGCATTGGTATTGGGTATGCACAGATTGTGCTCCAGGAGGAAACTGGCGTCCTCGGCGCCATTGGCCATAGTACCAAGTACACCGTCGATTTGCTGGGGCAAATGGTCTCGGCGCTAGCGCATCTTCCGGCATCCCTCGGCAACATGTTCACGACTGACGATACCGCCGTTGGCGAACCAATCGGCCCGGTCGGCATTGCCCGCGCTACCGGCGAGGTGGTGGAGCAGGGCGGCATGATTGCCTTCTGGAATCTCATGGCCATCTTGAGCTTGAATCTGTTCTTACTCAACCTCTTGCCCATTCCGGCGCTGGATGGCAGCCATATTATCTTCTCGCTGATTGAATTGGTGCGGGGCGGCAAAAAGGTTCCGCCCGATAAGGAAGCGCTGGTTCACGCGATGGGTTTTGCAGCGCTCATGGGTTTGATGTTGGTGATCTCGGTCAACGATATCATCAACGCCTTCCAGGGTCGCTCGGTGCTCGGCGGTTAATGTTGGGCAACACCTTAACCTAGCCAGAAAATGATGGTAGGGGCAGCCTTTGTGGCAACCTGCGGGTTAACCCAAGACCTGCCTCTATTGTTACCATCACGTATCACTCGTTCTGGCGTTGTTCGATGATACAGGCTGATCTTCAATCTTCTCCTCGTCTCTGCACCTTTGCACCTTCCGGCTTTCTGCGGCTAGAAACAGAGGATCGATGTCACGGCAAGGCCCGCCAATTATTCGGGCGAGTGAGGTCGGCGAGTACGTTTACTGTGCGCGGGCATGGTGGCTACGGCGTGTGGAAGGACTCGAACCCGCCGGACGCGAGCGCCGCAGCCAAGGTATCGTGCTGCACCGGCGCTATGGCCAGACAGTCATCGCCAGCCGACTGCTGCTGCTGGTCGCCGGGTTGCTTCTAGGCATTGCGTTGCTGCTAATGTTGACAGGATTGTTCTAGAATGACTGCGCTTGCCGTTGCACTCTGCGCGCTGGCGCTGATCGCGTTCTGGCTGGCGCTACGCTTGCGCCGCAGCACTGGGCTGCCCTGGGCGCGAGTGATCGCTGACGATACGGGCGCCGGTCGCAAACTGCAGCGTCCGCTCTTTGCGCAGCGCTACGGCCTAACCGGAAAGCCCGACTACCTGATCGAACAGCGCGGCAGTACTGTGCCGGTCGAAGTCAAGCCGGGGCGGCGCGCGGCCCAACCTTACGAATCGGACCTGATGCAATTGGCGGCATACTGCCTGCTGATCGAAGAGACCACTGGCCGCGCGCCGCCCTACGGGATGCTGCGCTACGCCGAAACAAGCTTTCGTCTCGACTACACGCCTCAGGTACGTGACCAGCTTCTCGCTATTCTTGCCGACATGCAGGAGGCGCTTGCGGACGATGACTGCGCCCGCAGCCATGACGAAGCTCGACGTTGCGCCGGTTGCGGCTTCCGCGACATCTGCGACGAATCGCTTGTCGATGAATAATAACCGTTGATCATAAGGCGCGAACGCCGCACCTGACGTACAAGGAGCAAGTTTGCCGATTTCATTTTCGAAAGGCCCTTGCCGAAACGAGAGAAAATGGTATCATGTTGAATCGCAGCGAGGTGATCGAGAAAATCGAATCCCGGCTGTCCGGTGAGTTGAGCGATGCAACGCTGGCCGCCTGGGCATTCGGGCGCTTCTACGCCACGGACATGGGTAATGAGCCCTTTGCCGAGGAAGATGCCGCGACGATCCGGTCAGTCCTGGACGACTTGATGTTCTGTGACAATCCGCATTTTGCGCTTGATACAGATGCGCTACACCAGTTGATCGTACGGCTGAAAGAACCATGAAGATACGCCAACATCCACGAATGCGTGACATTATCATCGGCGACGAGGTCTACTCGTTTCCGCAACAACTTTTTGCATGTGTCGAAGAGGTTTTTCCCGCCGCTGTTTGCGTTCGGGTCGGCATTCTCTCAGTGAATGGTCACCTGGAGATGATCCACTCGCCCCAACTTTGGCGCGCCGACGATATCGAGAACTTGAGCGTTTGCCGCTATTGTGGGAGCCGCGATAATGTGCAGGTCGAACATGGCACCGGCATCCCCTTCCGGGTTTGCTCCCACTGCCGCAGAACGCCGGTAGAAGATCGCCGCTCGTCGCATGGGTACGATGGACCAGACTGGTAGCACAATCCGACATTCACTCAAAGCGACTCCGATGCGGTCATACGGCTCTGATTATCGTGAAAATCATCCTCCATTTGCCGAATACAACACCGCCTGAAATGAATCGTCTTCCCCATCTGTGAGCAAAAACGTCGGCGGTGCAGCCCCGCCCCCCGCGCTGACGTTGAGTAGCGCCGTCGATGCAATTCGGGTCAGGCAACCTGCTGCTTGGATTGGCAACCCGCCCGGCAGTCCAGCGCCAAAGACACAGGGATCGCTATCGACATTGCGCGGCGCGATCTGCAGTCCCGTTTCAGGGCGCCAGGTAGGATACTCCTCCTGCGGTATCGGTACGCGCTCCTGTACGACCCATGGCCCATGTAGCGCTGCAGCTAACGCCCCCCGCCACTGCGCTTCACTCGCCTCCCAACCGAGCAACACCCCGCTCCCACCGTATTCATCGTTCGGCTTGAGCACTAGGCGATCGCGGTTGCGTAATACAAAATCGAGGAGATCGACGACGCGCTCGCCCTGGTAGGTTGTCGGGCCGGGGCGAACCTGGCGGGTCCAGGGGATATGCGCCTGAACCGCAGCATGTTCGGCCTCATTGAGCAAGGTCGCCGCTGAATTCTCCGCGTCGCTGAGCAGCGCCATAATCAGCTTGGTATGCACCGGCTTGCTGCGCCAGGGATTGACCACGCAGACCCGGCCGTCGGCGTAGGCGCGAACCAGCGGGTGGCTGAGGTCGGAGCGCGCCAGGAACTCGTGCTGGAGGATACGCCGGTAGACAAGTCCAATGGGCAACGACGCCTGGCCCGGGATCGTTGCATAGAGCTGCTTCCCGTCATAGCTCAGCTCGGATGGATCAACCACAACGGTCGGCGTGCCCGCGGCTCTGAAGCGATCGCGCAGGAACTCGAACTCCGGCCAGGTTGCGGCGCTGCGATAATCGACAATGGCGACATTCGGCACGCTTCCCGCGTTTGCCGCCGGACCACTCCAGACCCGCCAGGCATCGAGCAGCAGCGCATGTAGTCGCTTCCAGAGGGTAAAGACCTGCACCGGATAGTCGCGGATAAAGGCCTGCATAACCGGTAACGCCAAAAAGTCTTTGACCAGAGCGTCCTCGTAGGCGATGCCGGCGGGCGATTCCAAGTTCGACTCGACGAACCAGCACCAACTGCCATCAGCGGCAAGGAATCCATCGAGCCGCCCGAAGAGCGCTGCGCCCATGTAGCCGGGATCCATCGCCAGCAACTCGCGCTCGACCGGCGTGAGCGCGTAGGGGGCAAGCAAGGTTTCGTCGGTCAGACATGCCGCACCGACCTTCTGGATGGCGCGCCCAACCAATTCGCTGGCGGGCTGAAGCACAGCATACTGGCTGGGCACGATAAAGCGCGGGCGCAAGACCTCGCAGACCAGCCGATCACGGTTCTTCCCAACCAGCATGCCCCGCCTGCGGATGGCTGCATCGAGGCGCTGAAACGTGTCGCGAGCGCTTGCTTCGTCCAGCAAGTCATGGTAGGCAGCGACGACAGTTTGTAAATCCAATCAAATCTCCTCTATTGTATGTTGACAAGTTAGCGGGTTAGCAGTTTGGCACGTTGACACGGTGACATCATCCTTCGCTACGCTCAGGACAGGGGTTGGCACGTTGACATGTTCGATCGACGGTGCTTGTCGCTCATCTGCGCCATCTGCGGTCTATTGCGGTTGGCGCTTTGGCAGGTCCGTAGGGGCGATCGGACGGTCGCCCGCCCGTCGTTGCCGCCCGCTGTCGCCAATGATCCGCATTCGCCGCATTCTATGCAAGTTTTGCTCCTCGATTAGGGTCTATTATACCAGCGGTGTGTGATAGGCGGTGCGAATGATGCCCAATCATCACCAAACAGACGATCATACCCGCCGATTCGCCTCTTATTGCCCACATTGGCAGTATTTGGCAGTGCTTTGTCTCAACCTGGCAGTGCTTTTGGCGCTATGCTGGCGGATATCAAGAGGAGTAACCGTAGTATTAAGGAGGTTTCTACAATGGCAACATACGCACAAGTTCAACCCAACAAAGCAAGCTTACTCCGCCGCATGCTCCAGGCCAACAGCATCTTTTGCGCGCTCAGCAGTGTAACCTTCATCGCTGCCGCTGGCCCGCTGGCGGCTCTGGTTGGACTGCCCGCGCCAGCGCTGCTGATTACCGGCGTAATTTTGCTGCCCTATGCGCTCTTCCTTTGGTACGGCGCCAGCAAGGAGCGCATCGACCACCGCCTCGCCTGGGCGGCGATCATCCTCGATGCTCTTTGGGTCGTTGATAGCGCCATTATCCTGGCGACAGGCTGGCTGCCGCTCACGAACGCAGGTTGGTGGATCGTTTTGGGACTGGCGGTGATTGTCGCACTATTCGCCGAACTGCAGTATATCGGCCTCCACCGCTTACAGCGCCAGTGATGAGGTGATGAGGCGGTTAGGTTTTTTACTTTTCGATGGATGAATTTCTCATCAGAGCGCGGAAAATGATCCCCACGTACGCGGGGATGCACAATAGAGACGTTTTCCTCATCAGAATGCGCTCCGTCAAAAAAACCTGCACTTGAGAGACACCTCTGGTTCATTCCCACTGGGGTGTGATGTAACGTCTTGCGAGCAGTGGTTAGGATGGCGGCGGCAATCGCTGCCGCCCAGAGGCGCCCGCTGAGTCGATCGATCAATGCACAGTTGTGGCATCAGCTGACCCAAGCGGTCATGACTGGCTTGCAGATGCGGGATCCGCCCCGCATCCGCAAGCCAGGTTGCGCGCGATGCCGAAGTGGTCGCCGAAATCCTCACACGCCCTGAATACGGCTTCGTACTACACGATGGCGGTCCATTGCTAGGCAGTGTTGCTCATCGAATACATTGCGCCTTCTGCGTGCCATTGCAGTGCTGCTACGGTTCCGCAAAGCCTTGGTAGTCCGGGGCGACCTGGCGCGCGCAGACCCCTGCTGGCGCGCCGCTGCGCACACAGGCCAGATGCTGCTCAGTGAGATCTTGCGCATCGGCGAGTTCTTGCTCCAGGTCGCCGCCCTGCAGCGCCCGGTCGACGGCGCGGAAGAACCAATAGTAGTCGAGCGGCGC
>JAKSDJ010000990.1 GCA_022360155.1 Chloroflexales bacterium
TGGGCGGCCAGCGCCATAATCGGTTCCTGCAACCCATTGGCCGCGACGAAATAGCAGTAGCCAGCGGTCGTGACGACAAAGCCCGGCGGAACCGGGAATCCCGCTGTCGTCATCTCGCCGAGGTTTGCGCCCTTGCCGCCCATGGCGGCACCATCCTCTTGCTGTATCGCATCGAATACGGTGACAAACACGGTTTTTCTCCCTTCGTTACCCCAACACTATGGGCAAGCGCTCGTAACGGCGCCACAACGGAACATTCTGGAGCCGCAGTTCCTCTGGGCGCACCGCCAGCCGCAGGTTGGGATTGCGGTCCAGCAAGTTCTTCAGCGCAATCCTGGTTTCCATCCGTGCCAGCGGTGCGCCCAGGCAGTAGTGGATGCCCTGCCCGAAGCCCAGATGTTTGTTGGGCGTGCGCGCGATATCGAAGACTTCCGGGTTGGCAAAGACCGCCGGGTCGTGATTGGCGGCGCCCAATAGCGGCATCACCGCCGCCCCGCGCGGAATCGTCACCCCGTGCAGCGTGATGTCCTCCATCGCGTAGCCTGGTTTTGTGCCCTGGACTGGGCCGTTGTAGCGCAGCACCTCTTCCACCGCCGACTCCATCAATGCCAGCTGGGCGCGCAGATGCGCCAGTTGCGCGGGATGCTGCAAGAGCGTGACGACGCTATTGGTAATGAGATGAACGGTTGTTTCATAGCCCGCAATGATCAGCAGAAAGACCATGCTTATCAGCTCGTCTTCGCTCAGTTGCTCGCCCTCTTCCTCCGCGTGGATTAGCGCGGTCAAAATGTCGTCCTGGGGGTCGGCGCGCTTGCGGGCAATGATGTCACGGACAAATCTGACCATACTCGGCATATCCCAGAAGAAAGTGCGGAAGAGGGTCCACCCGGAAAAACCTTTGGTCAACACCTGCATACTGTTTCTGAACTTGGGCATGTCCGCATCGGCGACGCCGACCATTTCGCTGATCACGGTGACCGGGATGGGCAGGGCGTAGGTCGACATGAGGTCGACGCCGCCCTGCTGTTCCGCCTTATCGAGTAGTTCATGGGTCAACCGTTCGATCCGCTCCTCCATCTGGGCGAGCGCGCGTGGCGTAAATGCCTTGTGGACCAGGTTGCGCAGGCGGCGATGGGCTGGCTCATCTTCGACAATCATGCTTTGCGCCAGAAAGGCGACCGATTTGGGCATCGGGAAGGGCATTCTGCTTTCGCCTGTGGCGGTCGTGCGGTTGCGAACAAAGCGCGGATCTTTGAGCGCCCACACACAGTCTTCGTAGCGCGACAGGAGATATGCATTGATGATACTGACTTTGCCTTTGTACACAGGCGCTTCTTGGCGCAGCCACTGATAATAGGCGTACTGGTTGGCGGTAAACTCGCGGCTATTGATATTCAAAGGATGTTTGATCGGCAGGTTGGTCATTGTTTTGGTCGTCATCATCGGATTCTCCTTGCACTATATCTGAACGTTAGCAGGTTAGGAACGTTGGAACGTTGACATCCCTTCGGCGGCGCCAGTCCTGAGCGCCGCCGAAGGGCTCAGGACCGGGGGTAGAACGTTCGATCGGCGTTGATCGGCGTCCATCGGGTGGTATCAGCGTTCCATTGCAGGTTCGCACGTCCCCATTCTCCATTCTCTATTCTCCATTCTCTGCTATCGGCTATTTCATACCAGCTCGTTCCATTGCGGAATCATCCGCCCGGTACGCGCCTGATAGTGTTCGTATTCAGCTCCGAATTTCCGCAGCATTTGCGCTTCCTCACGTGGCACGCGATAGCGGTAGAGCGGCCAGAAGGTCGCCAGCAGCGCCGGACCGGCGATCCAGTTGTGCAGCAGCAGCGCCTGGGCGATCCCCCAGAGCCAGTGAGCGGCGTACATCGGGTGGCGCATAAAGCGGTACACGCCGTTCGTGACCAATGTTTGCTCTTTCTGCTCCTGGAGTTCCACCGTCCAATTCTCGCCCAAGTCGGCGTGAGAGCGATGCAGCAGCCAGGCGGCGCCGCCAAAGGCGATAGCGCCTGTAACCCCGCTGGCGTACTGGGCTTTGCACGGCACGTTGATGTCGGCAAAGTCGAGTTTTTGCGAAAACACATAGATGAGCGGCAGGATCTGCATGCCCGTCAGTTGGAGCAGCAATAAGCCTTTTTCCACAGCATCGTCGCCCGCCTGCCGCTCCTGGGGATGCTTGGCCGCATGGTAGCCGCGCACGGCAATCAGCAGCGCCAGCCCCGTCAGATACATGCCTTTGAACGCTCGTTTCGTGTTCATTGTTTTGCTCCTCGCTTGTAGGTTTTCGTTGGAACGTTAGTACGTTAGCAGGTTGGGACATATCTACTGACACCTGAGCGCTGAAAGCTCGGCAATATGCTCCAAACTCGCGGAAATGGGAAAAATCCCCGCGTCAAGAAAGGCGGTTTGTCCGTGTGACGTTCAGTCCGATGAAATGAGGGTGAGGTGCGGGCTGGAGGCGTGCAGCGCGGGCAGCGACTCGCCAGGCAACGTATGCGAGTAAGCGGGAGCCGCCGTATCAGGTGTCGCTCGATTAGGTGACGGTACGATCATGAACAGGCGTCATTGCCGTTCCTCCTCTGCCGCAGCCGTGCCGTCGGGGGCGGCCAACCGGGCGGCGTGTTCCTGTTTGAGCCGTTCATATAACAATGGAAGTTCGTGCTCGAACCATTGGAAAACGTAGCGCATCTCTTCGAGGCGTTCGCGCTGTTCGATTGAGGCGTCGTCGAGGAGTTCAAGCCCACGCTCGGCGATCTGGCGCATCGCGATAAGCTGGTTGAATTTGGAGCGCTGCAACTCCAGCCAGGCGTGCGGCTTCAGGCGGAAGTAGTCGCGGCGATGGCCAGGCAGCGCGATCCGTTCCACGAGGCCACTCTGGATCAGCAGCCGAGTCATCGTGCTGATGGAGCCCTTGCTCGCATGCAACCAGGTTGCAAGTTCCTCGTGCGACTGGTGCGGCGGGTCGGAGATGAGCAAACGCCCGAGGATACGACCGGCCATGCGCGGCAAGCCGCTCTGCTCGAAGAACAGGCCCACGTCTTCGACGAAGTGGGCTATGGTTGTCTCGTGAAGTGTAGCGGTCATACCTCCTCCCCGGCGATATCTATTTAGTAGTATAGTACATTTAGTTTGTTCAGTCAATACTGAATTAAGAGGAGAATGTTGAGGCGATGAGATGATGGTCCTGGCGTACGTGGAGATAGGGATACTGCTGCTCGACTGGGTGTAAGCCCACCTCATGATGGTCCTGGCGTACGTGGGGATAGGCGCGGAGACGGGGAGGTGAGGAGATGTGCTTTCGGCTTTATGCGTTGCCTCAAACTATGCAGTTGCTAGGAATCATGCCTTACCGCTCTTGCAGTATTTCGCCAGTGCTTGTATAATCTTGTCTCGAATGGAAGTATATTACATACTTCCATAAAATATAATAATACTTCCATATATTAAACGAACGTTATATTTCTGAGATTCTTGTGCTCCGCAGTAAACAGCAATATGGATAGCTTTCATTATACCTTCGCGGCACTGCGTGGAATACAGGCATGTCGTGAGTACTATATTGCGATGTGTCCATTGAAACTTCTGCCGAAGCTCTTCGAGTTTGACAGCCAAACGCTGCCGCCTGAGTTGCGCGCGCAACGTGTTCTGAATCGGGCGCGTATACCGGCGATTACTCGTTACATCGTTGAGCACCCTGGCGACTATGTCTTCTCTGCTATCACCGCCTCTATCGATGGCCAAGTAGAATTTACGCCTCAAGAAGAGAATGGCATACAACGTAATATCGGCCAACTCACCGTACCGCTCTCAGCCCGGTTCATTGTAAACGATGGACAGCATCGGCGCGCAGCAATCGAAGAAGCGCTGCGGGAACGACCCGAGCTTGGCGATGAAACGATTGCCGTGGTGTTTTTTCTGGACGCGGGGCTCAGGCGCAGCCAGCAGATCTTTGCCGATCTCAACACCCATGCGGTTCGGGCCAGCGCCTCGATTGGTATCCTCTATGATTTCCGCTCGCCGCTCGCCCGGGTTGCGCGTTGCGTTGCGAACGAGGCGCCGGCATTCAAAGGAATGACCGAGATGGAGCGTTCGTCGATCGCGAACCGTTCCCTCAAGCTGTTTACCCTCAGTGGTATTTATTATGCGACAGGGGCGTTTCTGCGCAAGAAAGCAGACGACGCAATATCCCCACAAGAAGAGCAGGTAGCCATCAAGTACTGGACCGCCCTCTGTGATGTGATTCCCGAGTGGAATGAGCGCGTGACGCACTCGACATCCAGCCTTGAATTGCGCCGTGACTACATTCACTTCCATAGTGTAACCCTTCATGCATTAGGCATGGTTGGTGCGGATCTGATTGCAACCTATCCGCGTAGCTGGCAGCAGCATCTGGGGCAACTCCGCAGCCTTGACTGGCGTCGCACAAATCCAATGTGGGAGGGCCGAGCAATGGTCGGCGGGCAACTCAGTAAGGCGCGGGCGCAAATTGTTCGCACCGCGAGCGCGATCAAACAGGTGCTCGGGCTCCCTCTGTCACCAGAAGAGACACGCCTAGAGCAACTGTCGGTCGAACCTATCGCTATGTCTGAGGATGATCTATTGGAACACGAGCGTTAAACACCATCGGCTCACCTTTGAGCACTGAAACCTTGGTATTTGGTCGTTCCATCAGGATCCAAACACATCGGCTCACCCTTGAGCACTGAAACTGTGGCATGGCCCAGGGCAGTTCTGGCGTGCCAGCAGAGCGGCCATGGTTGGCTTGTGTTTGAGCACTGAAACCTACGGAATCAAGGTGGATTTGTACGATGCCCTGGGCTTAAACGCACTGGCGATCCTTGAGCACTGAAACTGCGGCGCGGGCCATGGTGGTCTGGTGTGCCAGCAGGTCGGCTGTGGTGGCCTCTTACTTGAGCACTGAAACGTTCTATCTGAGCACTGAAACTGATTGAAGGAAACTGAGCTATGACTATACAGCCAGCCTCCGTATTCGATAGCCG
Organism: Chloroflexales bacterium; assembly: GCA_022360155.1. Lineage (GTDB taxonomy): Bacteria > Chloroflexota > Chloroflexia > Chloroflexales > Chloroflexaceae > JAKSDJ01. The sequence continues at coordinate 5,013 of JAKSDJ010000990.1, forward strand.
TACTATAAGCAGTATCTACCAAGAGATTCGCGATGTCTATCTCTCGAACCCCATGCCCTGGGTGATTGGGTACAGCGGCGGTAAGGACTCAACCGCCTCGCTCCAGTTGATCTGGTATGCGCTGCGCGATCTCCCTCGCGAGCAACTGACCAAGCCGATCTCGGTCATTGCGACGGATACCCTGGTCGAAACGCCGCTTATCGTTGACCATGTCAATGGCAACCTCGGAAAGATCGGGCGCTTCGCGCGAGAGGCGGGCCTGCCAATGACTGTCCACCGGCTCACGCCTGAAGTAACGGATAGCTTCTGGGTGAACCTCATTGGTCGCGGCTATCCTGCGCCGCACAGTCGCTTTCGCTGGTGTACCGAGCGGATGAAGATCAAACCGGCTGATGCTTTCATCCTCAGTAGGGTCGCCCAGCACGGCGAGGTGGTTCTTGTCCTCGGGCAGCGCCGCAGTGAGAGCCAGGCGCGCGCCCAGGTGATGGAAGACTATCGCATCACCGGCTATCGGCTCTCGCGCCACTCGACGCTGCCGAAAGCGTATGTCTACACGCCTATCGAGGAGTTCACCACCGACGATGTCTGGTCTTATTTGCTCAACGTGCCTTCGCCTTGGGATGGGAATAACCGCGATCTGGCCTCGCTCTACCGCAGCGCACAGTCAGGGGAGTGTCCCCTTGTCGTCGACCTCTCGACCCCGTCCTGCGGCAACAGTCGCTTTGGCTGCTGGGTCTGCACAGTGGTGGAGCGCGACCGCTCGATGGAAGCGCTGATCGATAACGGTGAGGAGTGGATGATTCCAATGCTTGAGTTTCGCGATTTCCTCGCGGAAACGCGCGACCCAGAGCGACGTAAGGAGGTGCGTGATTACCGGCGTCGTGATGGCCTGGTTCACTTTCGCAAGCGTGGGCAAGGAGAGTTGCTAATCCGCGGCCCTTACCGCCTCGAATTCCGCAAGCAGTTGCTTACCCGTCTGTTGCAGGTGCAGGAGCAGGTGCGGCGCGAAGGGCCTGATCCCCAATTCGAATTGATCAGTCCCGAGGAGCTCTACGAGATTCGCCGGCTGTGGCGTGTCGAAGCTCAGGACTGGGAAGACTCGGTTCCAAATATCTATCGCACAGCTACGGGTCGTGATCTGGCGTGGCCACAAGACGATGGCGCGCTCTTCGGCGCTGCTGAGCGCGCGCTGCTTGCACAAATCTGTGCCGAAGAGGATGTGCCGCTTGACTTGATGTTGGCGCTGATCGAGAGTCAACGCCAGCATGGTACGCTGACTGGTCGCACTGCCATTCACGCGCGGATCGACGAGATATTGCGCAGCGAATGGCGTAGTGAGGAAGAGGTGATCGCCGCCGTAGAATCCCATCATCAGCGCCTTGAGGGCCGCTTACCCATAGTCGAGGAAGCGTGACATGCATTTCACCGAGTTTCGCCTGATCAACTTTGGCCTCTACCCCGGCGAACACGTGATTGATGTTCGGCCATCTCGCCCTCTGTCGGCGCAAGCCGAGTCAGGGGGGGAAACCACCGATCGTCCGATTGTCTTGATTGGCGGAAAGAATGGCGCCGGTAAAACGACAATTCTTGAGGCGGTGCGAATCTGTCTGTATGGCGCGGCGGCGCTAGGCAAAGGAACCAAGCGTGCAGCTTACGAGTCCTACCTATTGAGCCGCATCCACCGCCAGGCCGGCATGCCCCTGCACCACACCTTCGCTGGTGTTGGCGTGGGCTTTATCCATACTGTGGGCGGTACAACCCACGAGTTCACGCTGCGCCGTATGTGGCAGCGCCGGCGGTCTGGGGTCAGCGAAACGGTACAGGTCACCCGCGATGGCCTGTCGCTTAATGATCAAGAAATGGGCTGGTGGGAACAGTTTCTCCACGATTTGCTTCCCCCTGGGCTGGCCGATCTCTTCTTCTTCGATGGCGAGAAAATCCAATCACTCGCCGACGACCCCGACTACACACTGCTGGGGGAGTCGATTCGCTCCCTGCTCGGCCTGGATTTGCTTGATCGCCTGCGCGGCGACCTCGCGGTCTATCTTGCCCGGCAGCGCCGTTCTGGCGGTCAGAGCTTAGACGATTTGTTGAGCGATCTGCTCCGGCGGCGCGACGCGGTCGAAGCGGCATTTCGGCATGCGCATGCCGATCTTGGCCGTATCAACAGCATGATTGCGCATAAACAGGGGAAAATCGAGGAGGCTGAACGACATTTAATGAACGAGGGCGGCGGTATCGCAGCCCAGCGTGATATGCTACAACAACGGGCTGAGACGCTACAAGAAACTATCCGGCGGTATGAGCGGGCTATCGCCGAACAGGCAAACGGTCTGCTTCCCTTTGCGATCATTCCGCAGTTTGCACACGTGCTCAAGGCGCAATTGGAGCTCGATGAACGGGTCGAACAGTACATCCAGGTTTCGACTGTCGCAGACTATTTTGTTGAGGAATTTGCGCAGCGTCTCATCTGGGATAATGACTGGCTTGACGATATACACCTGAGCAAGCAGAAGCGTGAAAAGCTGACTTCTGGCTTGAATCGAAAAGCCCAGGCGATTCGTGATAGCCTGGTTCGTGAGGATGCAACCGAGTTTGCTGACCAAACAGTAGTGCATCCGCTTGAGAAAGACGCCCGGCGGGAGTTGATCACGTGGCTCGACCAAGCGACAACGCTTGTTCCCCAACAGTTGGCTGAGCTTGCTCAAAACCTGGAAAGCGCGCTCGTCGAGCTTGCGGCGGTCGAGGCGACCCTGTTCGACCTTCCGGCAGAGGAAGCCATCCAGCCGATCATCCGGCAACTCTCGACTCTCCAGCGTGAGTTGGGCGCACTCGAGGTGCAAAAGCAGACCCAGGAAACAGTGGTTCAGCAGCTTCGCCAGAAACGTGAGGCGCTAGATCGGGAAGAAAAGGAGCTTTATACGCGCCTGATGCGCGGCGACGACCCTGATTATCGGCGGCAGCTCGCGAGCCGCGCCCAGTACGCGCTCGTGCGTTATGAGGAAGCGCTGCGGCGTGCGAAAATCACCGAACTCGAGGCGGCGATTGTCGAATGCTTTGGGCGCCTCAGCCGGAAAGGGCGTTACATCCGGCGGGTGCATATCGACCCGGAGACCTTCATGACCACGCTGTACAATCAGAAGGGCGACGCGCTGCCGCGCGAACAGCTCTCCGCCGGCGAGAAACAGATCTATGCGGTCGCTGTGCTCTGGGCGCTGCGGCTTGTCTCAGGGCGCGCGCTGCCGATCATCGTTGATACGCCGCTGGGTCGCCTGGATAGCGATCATCGCCAGCGGCTGGTTCAGCACTATTTCCCGCAGGCGAGCCACCAGGTTGTGTTGCTCTCGACCGACACCGAGGTCGATGCCGCGCTCTACGCAGACCTGGCGCCGGCGATAGCTCGCGCGTATCAACTGGTCTATCAACCTGGCGATGCCAGCACGCGGGTGACGGAGGGTTACTTCCCAGCAGTGTACGAGGAGGCTAGAAGGCGCAACGGTGTCATAAGCGTAGCTGGAGCCGCGCCGTCATGAACCTGACGCGCATTCGGTTCTGCGATGAAGTCGACCAGCGCTTGCGGCATCTGAAGGGGCGGACTGGCCTGAGCGCGAACCTGCTCTGCCGGATCGGGTTCAGCCTCTCGCTGACCGAGCCAACGATCCCTGACCCGGCATTGTATCCAGAGGATAGCTCGCGCGAGATCGAGCGCGGCACGCTTACCGGGCGCTACGATCCACTGTTTGTGGCGCTGCTGCGCCAACGCTGTCTGAGCGACGGACTCCCGACGCACGGTGAAGTGTTCGAGGCGCAGTTCCGCGCGCATATGAACCGCGGCGTGCTGCTGCTCTACCAGCAAGTGAAGTCGCTGCCCGATCTGTGTAAGCTTGCGACTACAAAGAAGCCGAACGGGTAGGAGGGAGTCGATGGTTCGTCTGCCGATCTATATGGACCACCACGCGACGACGCCAGTCGAGCCGCGTGTGCTCGCAGCGATGCTGCCCTATTTCACCGAGGTATTTGGCAACGCGGCGAGCAAGGACCACGAGTTTGGCTACCAGGCGAGTCAAGCTGTAGAGAAGGCGCGTGCCCAGCTTGCCAGGCTGATCAACGCGCGCCCGGACGAGATTATCTTCACCAGCGGGGCGACCGAGTCTGACAACCTAGCGCTCTTTGGGGTCGCCGAGCGCTATGCCGACAAGGGCGATCACATCATTACCTGCGTCACCGAACATAAGGCAGTACTCGATGCGGCAAAGCGACTCACGGCGCTGGGCAAGCGAGTGACCTGCCTGCCCGTCGACCAGTACGGATGTATCGACCTGGATGAACTGCGCAGCGCAATTACCCCGCAGACGGTGCTCATCTCAATCATGGCTGCAAACAA
>JAKSDJ010000717.1 GCA_022360155.1 Chloroflexales bacterium
GTCAGCAACCTGCTCGTCGGCAGCAATCCACAGGCGGCAGCGGCGGCATTGGAGGCGGCCCGCGCTGCCGGGTTCAATGCGCTGGTGTTGACGACCTATCTCCAAGGCGAGGCGCGGGTGGTGGGGCGTGTTCTGGCAGCCTTTGGTCGCGAATTGGCCGCGAGCGGGCAGCCTCTTCTCCGCCCGGCCTGCCTGATTTGCGGCGGCGAGACGACTGTGACACTGCGCGGCAAAGGACGCGGCGGACGCAATCAGGAGCTGGCGCTGGCCGCAGTGCAGGATCTAGCAGGTCTGCCCGATGTCGTCCTGGTGACGCTCGCAACCGATGGCGGCGATGGTCCGACCGATGCGGCTGGGGCTGTTGTCACCGGCGAGACGCTGAAACGGGCGCAGGCCGCAGGTCTCGACCCCGATCTCGCTCTCGATCATAACGACGCTTACCCGTTCTTCGCCGCGCTCGACGATCTGCTCAAACCCGGCGCGACCGAGACGAATGTGAATGACCTGGCTTTCGTCTTCGCATTTTGAAGGGTGGAAGCTTTGAGTCTTTCGAACTGGCCAAAGTGCGAACAGCAAGCATCTTCCGCGCGGCGGCGAACAAAAGACTTCCTCAGAGCCTCTGAACGATCATGGAGTCATTAATCGAATTATTTAGAAAGCGCCTATGCACGATACAAGCTGCTCTACCGGTATCCGCGCGGGCGCATGTTGGGACTTTTATATGCTACGATCATTGCATGCTGAGAGCACCTGATACCTGGTGAGGTAATGATGGCATCGTATATCCTTGAACCCACACCGGCCACCCTTCATGGGCATTATTCCCCGGATCTCCCACCCGTGCTGACCATCCAACCGGGTGACACCGTCCACTTTCGCACGCTTGATGCTGGATGGAGCTTGTATGACCACGCCGATCCCTTTACGCCACCGCCAAAAGTCCCCTGTGATCGCGATCGTGATCCAGGCCACGCCTTATGCGGACCGATCGCGATCGCGGGTGGGCAGCCTGGGATGACCCTTGCTGCCCACCTCACAGATATTCGACCCGCACACCGCGGCTTCTCGTGCGGCGGCGGGTTCCAGAGTTATTGGAATGAACGATTGGGCCTGACCGAAGCACCTGAGTGGTTTGTCCGCTGGCGCCTTGATCCGGAAACCAACACCGCGACCAGTCACGTTGGTCAGCGCCTAAGCATGCGGCCCTTTGTGGGCAACCTCGGTATGCCGCCTGCCGAGCCGGGGAGGCATTCGACATTCCCGCCCCGCTATTGTGGTGGAAATCTTGATTGTAAGGAGTTGGTGGCTGGCAGCACACTCTATCCGCCGATCGCTGTGGCGGGCGGGCTGTTCTCGCTTGGTGATGGTCACGCACTGCAAGGCGATGGCGAGGCTTCTGGCCCGGCGCTGGAATGTCCCATGGAGCGGGTGAGCGTGAGGTTCGAATTGCTCAACGATATGCCGCTTCGCATGCCACAGGCTGACACGCCTGCGGGATGGCTTACGTTTGGAGTCGACCAGGATCTCGATGCAGCGATGTGGCTGGCTTTGGATGGCATGCTGGATGCCCTGGAACGGCGTGGCTATCATCGAAAAGAAGCGCTGATGCTGGCGAGTTTAACGGTTGATTTACACATCACCCAAATCGTGAGCGGCACGAAAGGCGTCCATGCGATCCTGCCACACGAGTCGCTGGTTGATTGTCCGCCAGGGTCAGCATAGGTTCACTACGGCATACAAACAAAGCATCGAATGACGACTGCTGCCAAAGAGGCGCTTGCAACTGACTGCCTTCGGCGCAAGATTGTTGCTATTTTGACTCTACAGCATGCTACGCGTCTCTTCGGCGGCAACTGAACTGTAGGCCGTTGGGCCGCTCGAATGCAACAACCATAGTCGGAAGTTACGGCCTGGCAGGCATTCAGTCTGAACAGCATTGGGCGTCACGTTTTACCCTGCACAAGGCGATCCACGCCCAATCTGAATAGGGAGGCAGGTGATGATTACATATACGGACTCGCTTGCCGATGTCACCAGCGATGATCTCCTGGGCGGCTTTTTCGTCGGTTGGCTGCATCCGCCCTCGCCGCAGACTCATTATCAAATCCTTGTCAACAGTGCCGCGATCGTCCTGGCGCGGATTGCAGATGGAACGGTAGTCGGCTTTATAACCGCCGTGAGTGACGGGATTTCCTGCGCCTATATCCCACATCTGGAGGTATTGCCTGCCTATCAGGGCCGTGGGATTGGAACCCGATTGGTCCGTCAGATGCTCGCAAAGCTCCGCCATCTGTATATGATCGATCTGGTGTGTGATCCAGCGGTGCAGCCGTTTTATGAACGCTTGGGGATGCGCCCGGTGATCGGCATGGTCGTGCGCAATTATGATCGGCAAGCGGGCGCACTGGTCAGGCCGAACCAGGAGTCGCCGCCAGAGGAACCTCAACCCCCGGCGCCGCAGTGATGATGCCGCCCGACCGGATACTTCGATGGAACGAGAAGAGCCGCGGATGGGAGCATGAATCATTGGGCGCCGCCTAACACACGCTTCCAGCCCGACCCGCCTGCAGCGCATGAGATCGACGGCATTTCGGGATGTCGTACAGCGCATACGGCGGCTGACACCGTCCGTTATAGCGTTTGCGCATCTTCCCAATACCTAAATTTGTTTGGCAAATAAACTTTTATTTGATATACATATAGAAGATAAACAATTAATCTGTTTGGAGGCTTATGGCAAAGACATTTCAACTTTCAGATATTCACGTTCATTGGGAACCTCTCCCAGCGTCGCTCACGAGCATCACTGGCTTCATGCTGTACTGGGTAACAGGCTTAGCAGGGCAGTTTTATGCCCAAGCCGTTGCTAAACTCAGCCTAGAGCCTCAGCAGGCGGCTATCCTTCAGCTTTTAGAAGCCGAGGGTGACATAGTGCAGTCGCGCCTTGCTGAGAGACTGTGCATCAATAAAGCGACAATGGTGTTTTTACTCGACGGACTCAAAGGTCTGGTTGAACGTAAAGACAACTCGAGTGATAAACGAACGCTCATCATTAGAACACGTCAAACTTCACTGTAAAACATTTAGCGCGGCTAACACGAACATAGCCAATGGCCAGTAGATCGACGGGTCGATCAAGTGACACAAGGCAGCCAGCATGTTACCCCGGGAGGTGTCGCATACATCTATTCGCACTGGGGTGTGGTATGCTATCATGAGAAATGAGAGACTGGGTCACGGAGAGCGCTGAGATGAGTACGCTAACCCTACGACGCCAATTCACGGTTGACGATTACGCCCGCATGCGCGAGGCGGGCATCCTGACTGAAGATGACCGAGTCGAACTTCTCGACGGAGAGATTTACTGTGGAAGCTCAGTTGACCATTATCCAATAACTAGAAACTATTCAGGATCTAATTCACGAACCAAATTAAAAATCGAGTCTGCACACTGGTGTTCAAGTTGCAATAAAAGTTTTAAAGTCGACAGAATGGAAGCTACTGGAACAATTTGTAATTGTGGTGCATTCTTACCAATGAATATAGCTTTTTGCTACAACTGTGGCGACAAAAATACCTATTAACATTGTTGTATAGATCAATGAAGGTCGTGCATTCACAAGAATTAGATATACCTAATAATATCTTGCAGTCGACACGAAGCGCGGCCGGAGTGTTCGTTAGGCAAATAAGGCGATGTGTGACCAAATAAGGAGGTCAAGATGTCAGAGCTGAAGGATGGTTGTGTCAAACCGGCAAGTGGGCCAATTATGCCTACGCCAGTCTCATCCGCAGCAACTACAATGGTAGAGGAGGACAAGATGTTAGCGCGAGTTGGTCAGGAAGCCATTAACTTTGAGGCCAATGCCTATATCGAAGGAATAGGTTTCCAGTCGATCAAGCTCTCTGATTACAAAGGCAAATGGATCGTGCTCTGCTTTTACCCCGGAGACTTTACGTTTGTTTGAGCGACGGAATTGGCGGCGGTCGCCGCCCATGATGCGGAGTTCAAGGATCTTGAGGTAGAAGTGCTCGCTATGAGTACTGATAGCCGATTTGTCCACAAGATCTGGCAGGAGCAAGAGCTGTCTAAGATGGTCAATGGAGGGGCGCCTTTTCCAATGCTCTCGGATGCTGGCGGTAAGATAGGCGCCATGTACGGAGTGTACGATGAGGCCGCTGGAGTAGATATCCGCGGACGGTTCATCATTGATCCAGATTTTGTAATCCGTGCAATGGAAGTGTTGACACCTGAGGTCGGACGGAATCCCAATGAGTTGATCCGGCAAATCAAGGCGTTCCAGCACGTGCGCGCCACTGGGGAAGTCACGCCATCGGCATGGCAACCGGGGCAACCCACACTTACGCCTGGTCCGGCGCTGGTAGGCAAGGTCTGGGAAGTTTGGAAACCTTGATGAGACGCTGTGCGGCCTAACAACCGGCTGGAGCCGACCCGTCTGCGGCGGGCGGCTCCGCCGCAGGTCGTTCGGCCGCAGCCTAGAAAGCAGGAGTATAATTCTGCGTATCCAGTAACCCTCGTGGGCGTGAGGCAGGTGCGTTTAGTCGGGATGCGCGCTTGCCCCCTGCAACGGAGTATGCGATGCGACTCATACCGATCACCGCCGCAGATGAGGATCTCGCTGTGCGCCTGGAGTGCGATCACGCGATGATGCTCCATATCGGCGGCCCGCGCCCGGAAGCAGACGTGCGCGCTGCCCACAAGCGCCGCTTCGACTTGATGGAGCAGGGCAAGGCACACATGTACAAGATCGTTGCCGAAGACCACGCCGAAGTGCTCGGCGCCATTGGTATGTGGAAGATTGCCTGGAAGGGTCCGCAGACCTATGAAATGGGCTGGTTTGTCCTGCCGGAGCACCAGGGTAAGGGTGTCGCCGCCGAAACGGCGCGTCTGATCATCTGGCAGGCCCTCTCCAATCCCAAGGTACGCTGCGTCCACGCGTATTCCGGGGTCACCAACGCCGTCTCGAACGCGATCGCTCGAAAGATCGGTGAAAGCGAGCGTTGGGCGCAGATCAGACAGGCGCGCCCAAGACAGTGTTGAAAATGTGTGCTATATTGCCCTCCGAGCAACAAGCGGCGCTGTGGTAACAAAGAGCGGGCTAGATGCATTCGACAAATTACACCAATACGTTCATCGCAGTTGCAGACGATTGTAAGGCAGCAGTCGGCGCACCCCCGCCAGAAAAGCAGGCAAAGACGA
>JAKSDJ010000117.1 GCA_022360155.1 Chloroflexales bacterium
CCTCCGAGCAACAAGCGGCGCTGTGGTAACAAAGAGCGGGCTAGATGCATTCGACAAATTACACCAATACGTTCATCGCAGTTGCAGACGATTGTAAGGCAGCAGTCGGCGCACCCCCGCCAGAAAAGCAGGCAAAGACGATTGCGCGCATGCACGATGAGCGCATACCCGATAATCCGTATCGCTATACGTCGGATGATGTGCTATTCGCTGTGTACGCAGTACGAAATCGGATCGAACACACAGACGTGGAAGCGGGCGACGTTTTTCGCGAAAGGGCAGGCGTGCCTGCGTTCCTCACCACTAGGAAAAACCTATGGATGGGGAATGCACTAGAATAGCGAATCAAAGATTGCTATCTACGCACGGGGATCAGAAGCATACGAGCAATTACGAACTGACGCATCACTGTAACAGTTGAAAGCGATGCGAAGTGCAAAACAGTAGCGCTCTTGGCTCGTTTGGCAGCTCGGCCTAACATCGCGTAGCGGCGACGGGGCTTCCGCCACGCGAATTCAAAGGGTCTGGCGACAGCGCCCTGTACCTAACGCTTGCCATTCGACCACGGCTTGTGAAGGCGGCATAAAAACCGCAAAAGAGATCGAATAACCGGTAGTTTGACCACAAAATGTGGTCGAATAACAAGTTGGGCGGTGGCATGTCTAGATCAGCCAGAAACACTATCGGCGTCGTGTGCATTGGCCTGATCTCTCTGGTCGAGATTGGGCTAGGGATCGTGTACTTCACCTCTCCAACGGTCATGCCCTACCACCAGGAAGCGCTGGGCGTCGATTGGGCCCGGCTGGAGCCTGGCGTTCGCACGATGCTGGTCACCCTCGTCAATGGTTACGGAAGCACCCATTTCGCGGTAGGCGTAGCTCTCGGCGTTTTGCTCTTCTTTCCCTTGCGTCGGGGTGAGCGTTGGGCTCGCTGGGCGGCCCTGGCGATCGGTTTTCCGGTCCTCGCCGCTACTGCGCATCTGTCCGCCCGGCTGGCCCTCGCCACCGGCGCTGGCGTGCCGTGGTTCGGCGCGGTTGTGTTGTTACTGCTCTTCATTCTTGGGGTGGCGCTTGTCCAGCCTAGGGCTGCCGCCGAACAAGGCGTCGCAGCCGATGCCCCGCCCGCGAAGCGGGTCTGAGCTTGGGCGTTGGGCCACCGCTCGTCAACACCGATGCCATCCCTGTTCGCTCGCTACTACGTCGCCGAACAGAAGCACGTTGCTCAACTCGGCGATGTCTTCCGCTGCGTTCATTCCCGTTGACGTTTCCTGAATTATGGCTACAATGAAGGTAACCGATCGCCGAGAGGAACGCATGTGCTATGCGGTTTGAATGGGACGAGGATAAGAACGAAACCAACATTCGACTTCATGGCATTGACTTTGCCGACGTCCCGACCGTGTTCAACGGTCCCATGCTTACGGACCTCGACGACCGGATCGATTATGGGGAAGATCGCTGGATTGGTATCGGGGTACTGACGACCCTGACCGTCGTGATCATTTGGACCGAACGGGACATCGACACCATCCGGCTGATCTCGGCACGAAAGGCCAATAGGTATGAGCGACAGCGATATGAAGCGTACCTCACGAACCGATTGGGCCCGTTTAGCTAAGATGACGGACGAAGAGCTTGACTACTCTGAGATTCCGCCATTAACTGACGAGTTCTTCGCTCGCGCCAAACTCGTGTTGCCGAACGCGGTCGAACTCGATCCCGACATCGTAGCCTGGTTTAAACAACACGGTCGGGATTACCCAACGCGCATTAACCAGATCTTGCGCGAGTATATCGCCCTTCAGGAACACTAAGGTAGAAGATCGCCTCCCGACCGCACCCTTCTCAGCGGTAGCCCAACAAGTGCGTGCAGCACGACTCCGCTGGTGCGGCTGTGACCTGGGCGTGAGTGTGGCGCATGCCTCAGTTCAGCCGTTAGCCCGCTGACCAGCCTGTACCTCGATTTTGTTTGTAGTGTTATACTATCGCAACGAACAGTTTATACCGTAAGATTGTAGGTAGCGTGATGGCAGCGCGAGATGTGTTTCACGAAGCAGTCAAGCAAGCGTTGATTGCTGATGGTTGGACGATTACTGATGACCCACTGATTGTTCGGCTCGGAAGCATTGACATGTTTATTGATCTCGGCGCTGAAAAATTGATTGGCGCTGAAAAAGATGATATGCAAATTGCGGTAGAAGTGAAAAGCTTCCTTGGCGCATCGCTGGTCAACGAGTTTCATACGGCCCTTGGTCAATTCCTCAATTATCGCTTCGCGTTGCAGCAGAAGCAGCCAAGCCGTGTGCTCTTCCTAGCTGTTCCACTCGATATCTACATGTCGTTTTTCTCGCTTGCGCTTGCGCAAGGTGTGGTTGCTCAATACAATGTAAAGCTGCTCGTCTACCACCCAGAAACACAGGAGGTACGACAATGGATAAGCTAACCCAGTACCGCAACTATATTCGTGCCATCTTGGAGGAGTATAGCTGCTATCGTCCGTCGTATGAGGATGTGGACGTTGAGCAGATTGTCGATACCGTTCACGACCACTATCAATTAGTAACCGTGGGCTGGAATGACCAAGAACGCATCCACGGCAGCCTGCTGCACATTGATATTAAAGCAGGCAAGATATGGATACAACACGACGGAACCGAGGAGGGGATCGCCAATCGACCGTCAAGCTTGGTGTACCCAAAAGTGATATTGTGCTGGCCTTTCACACCCCTTATCGCCGTCAATTTACCGAGTTTGCGGTAAGTTAGGGAATATGTCAAGCAATACTCGTCAACAAACGGAGTCAGCGGGCGAACAAGGGCTTGCAAGGGACCACCTGCGGCGCGCGAGGTCGGAGGCATTTTAGCGCTTTCTCATGCGGCGCGCCTCGGCAGCGCCTGAAGCGCATCATTGGATCGCCTTCACTCGTAGCGCCTTCCGCGCAATGAGGCGCAACTGCGGGGTGCTACCCGACTATGACGTGCGCCCGGAACTGTCCAATTTCGCTGCCGGGCGCGACATGGTGCTCGAATTCACCAAAGCATTGATCCAGGAGGAGGGGGCGCGTTTGTAGCTTATCGCGGCCATGAATGCTTCTTGTGTTTTAGGCGCCCTGGTGCGATTCTTGAATGCATCGGAATATGGTCTTATGGACGCCAGCAATGCCAAATCCGTGTATAATGAAGCACAATTGGGTGTGAAAGAACATGTTTTTGAAGAGGATGAGTGGTATGCCGGCACGTGATCTTTATCATCATACGGTAAAACAAGCATTGATACACGCCGGGTGGGAGATTACCCACGCTCCATTACGATTGCAGTGGGGCGCCAAAGACATGTATGTTGATTTGGGCGCAGAGGCATTGATTGCTGCAGAACATCAGGGACGAAAAATCGCAGTTGAAATAAAGAGCTTTCTTGGACCATCAGAAATCGAAGACTTACGTAATGCGCTAGGCCAATTTATTTTATATCGAACTATTCTTCACACGATTGTACTTGGCAGTTCGCGAAGCAACGTATTTCGCGCGCTTTGAAGAACCGGTAGGGCAACTCTTAATCCGGCAACAAAGCGTGCGGCTCATCGTTTTTCATCCAGAACAGGAGGAAATCATTCGATGGATACACTAGCAACATATCGCGACATTATTCAGCACATACTTCTTTCTTATGCCGAAATCCCCTATGCTCAAGGTGATATTCAATGCAAGCCGCTCTTTGACGATGAGCGGAGTAGCTTTGCACTCATCACCGAAGGGTGGAATGGAGCGAGGCGCATCCATGGCTGCCTAGTACATATTGAGATCATTAATAATAAGGTTTGGCTACAGCGAGATGATACAGATAATGGAGTGACCTATGATTTAGTTGAGGCAGGTATACCAAAACAGCATATCGTCTTAGGATTTCAAGAGCCAAGTGTACGTCAATACACGGATTATGCACCTGCGTAAAGAGCATCGATTGAATAGTATCGACAATTGTTTAACCCAGCAGCCCAACAATCACGTGCAGCACGAATCTGCTGGCGCGGCTGTGATCTGGGCGTGAGTATGGCGCGTGAATGTCGCTCGACCCTTGTCTCGATCTACGGATGCTGCCAGCGGCGCCGGTGAAAGCGAGCGTTGGGCGCAGATCAGACAGGCGCGCCCAAGACAGTGTTGAAAATGTGTGCTATATTGTCCTCCGAGCAACAAGCGGCGCTGTGGTAACAAAGAGCGGGCTAGATGCATTCGACAAATTACACCAATACGTTCATCGCAGTTGCAGACGATTGTAAGGCAGCAGTCGGCGCACCCCCGCCAGAAAAGCAGGCAAAGACGA
>JAKSDJ010000956.1 GCA_022360155.1 Chloroflexales bacterium
AAGCCGTTTGACCCGGCAAGAACGGGATCACAAACTGGGAAAGAGCGGAGCATCGGCACGTCAACATGTGGAATGCGCAAGCCGTGCGTGCGCGCGGCAGCATGGCTGCCGCATTCCATACCCCTTTTCAGACAGCCTCCTAGAACCTTGTCTGGGCTTAAATACTCTTTGAAAACGATACTTTTGTCATAATTCCGCATGCAGCGCCGCATTCCAGGTAAAGGCACTAGTAAAGGAGGATCATCGTGGTTCAACGCAACGAAGAGAACAGTCGCTCATGGGGGAGCCTGTTTACGGAGGGACCAGGACGACTGATTGTGGCGCTTATCGTGCCGCTCGTCACCTTTCTCGTTCTCTGGCAGAGCTTTCTCTTTATGCGCGACACCGAAGCGCCCAAACTGTTGATCGCCATCGTCGCGCTGGTTGTCGGTGTTGGCGGGGTGTGGGCGCTCTATCTTGGTACGAACATGGTGATCGAGCGTCTGCCGATGCGTATGCGCGATACGTTGCGTCCGTATCTCTTTGTCGGACCGGCGATGGTCATCCTGGGCGTCTACCTGGTTTATCCAACAGTCGGGACGATTTACCTCAGTTTCTTCGACAACAACTCAGAAAACTTCGTCGGTTTGCAAAACTATGTGTTCGCCTTTACCGACCCCGACATGCTGATCGCGCTGCGCAACAACGTGCTGTGGATCGTGCTGGTAACCGGCTTTACCGTCTCCTTCGGGTTGATCATTGCAGTATTAGTCGACCGCCTCAGCAAGTGGGAAGAGACAACCGCCAAGTCGCTGATCTTCTTGCCCATGGCTATCTCTGCGGTTGGTGCGAGCGTGATCTGGAGCTTCATGTACTTCGCGCAGCCAGCCAGCCGCCCCCAGATTGGACTGCTGAATGCGATTATTGTTGGACTTGGCGGTGAACCGGTCGATTTTATGATTAATCGGGCGATCAACAATTTTGCGCTGATCGCGATTATGATCTGGCTGCTGACCGGCTTTTGTATGGTCATCCTTTCGTCGGCGGTCAAAGGCGTCCCTGAAGAACTCCTGGAAGCTGCTCGTATCGACGGCGCCAATGAATTCGAGATTTTCTTCAAAATCCTCATCCCGACCATTATGCCAACAATTATCACCGTCGCGACGACTATCTTTATCATGGTGCTAAAAGTCTTCGACATTGTCTATGTCATGACCAATGGCCGGCGCGATACTGAAGTCGTCGCCAACCGCATGTTCAACGAGCTGTTCCGCTTTGGCAACGATGGTCGGGCTAGCGCACTGGCGGTTATTCTTTTGGTGGCGGTGTTGCCAATAATTATCGCGAATATACGCAGTCTGCGTGAGCGAAGGAGCTAAACGATGAGCGTATCTCCCAAAACCGAGTCGATGACTGTTGCGAGTCAGTCGCGCACTGGCGAACGCGCGAGTCTGCGTGATATCTTGTCATCTACTGCCGTGCGCGTGGTAGTGCTTACCCTCTGCTTTCTCTGGTCGCTGCCAACAGTCGGGCTGCTGATTAGCTCATTTCGACCCGCCGCTGCCATCAATGAGAGCGGTTGGTGGACCGTTTTCTATACGCCATTTAGTTTCACCCTGGACAACTATCAGGCCGTACTTACTGCCGAGGGTATGGGCGATGCTTTCTTGAACAGCTTGATCGTCACGATTCCGGCGGTGGTCATTCCCATCACGATTGCCGCGTTTGCCGCCTATGCTTTTGCATGGCTGCAGTTTCCCGGTCGCGATATTTTCTTTGCCACGGTTGTCATTTTGATGGTTGTGCCGCTCCATACGGCGCTGGTGCCGATCCTGCGCATGTACACCGGCCTTAATTTGAATGGCACCTTCTTGGGGATCTGGCTGGCGCATACCGGGTTTGGCCTGCCGCTCGCGATCTATCTGCTCTATGGTTACATTGTGACTATTCCTAAAGAGATGATGGAGGCTGTTGTGGTTGACGGCGCTACGCCATTTACTACGTTTACCCGGATGATTCTTCCCTTGTCGATTCCAGCTATTGCGTCGTTCACCATTTTCCAGTTCCTCTGGGTTTGGAACGACTTGCTCGTGGCGTTGGTCTTCTTGGGCACCAACGACGAAGTAGCCGTTGTCACCCGCCAGTTGACCGAGTTGGTCGGCTCCAAAGGCCAGAACTGGGAAGTCTTGACTGCCGGCGCATTTGTGACGATGTTCGTCCCGCTCGTGGTCTTCTTCGCATTGCAGCGCTATTTCGTGCGTGGAATGATGGCTGGCTCGGTCAAGGGATAGTGGGCGAAGCTTCGCGCAATGGCTTGTGATTATGGATCCGCGGGTGCGATGATGCACACCCTGTTAGAACGACAATACCTATGACCGATGCAGCATGGCTGGATTGCCAGACGCGGCGAACCCTTGACCGCCTGTTGCCCCGCCTGGACGCGCGGTTCGCCGCCCAGGCGGACGCTGGGGATTGGCAGTGTTTTCGCCAGCGGCTACAACTCCATTTTGGGACTCTTTTTCCGTTGTTACTTCAACTCTATGGCCGACACTACGATTTCTTTTATCATCTCGAAACTCTCCTTGAAACTGCTGCGCGGATGTGTTTGGCTCGTCCAG
>JAKSDJ010000198.1 GCA_022360155.1 Chloroflexales bacterium
CGCGCTCGCCCGCGCTGAGCAGGGGCAGCGCGGCCACAGCCTGGGCAGGGTTAGCGACGATACCAGCCAGCAAGCGCTGGAAGTGCCCGGTCATCCGCGCGATGGTCGCGGCATCGAACAGGTCGGTGTTGTACTCGAACGATCCGGCCAGACCATCCGGCCCTTCCATCATCTCGAGAGTCAGATCGAACTTGGCACTGCCGCTGTGGGCATCGAGCGAACTGACGCGCAGGCCCGGCAATTCCTGGGCGCTTACCGGCGCGTTTTGCAGAACGAACATCACCTGGAACAGCGGCGAATAGCTCATATTGCGCTCGGGCTGGATCGCGTCGACAACCATCTCGAAGGGCGCATCCTGGTGGGCATAGGCATCGAGGGCAGTGGCGCGCACCTGCTTGAGCAAGGCCCGAAAATCGAGCGCGCCGGAGAGATCGCTGCGCAACACCAGGGTATTGACGAAGAAGCCAATCAGTCCTTCGATTTCGGGACGGTTGCGGCTGGCGATGGGCGTGCCAACGCAAATGTCTTCCTGCCCGCTATAGCGCGCCAGCAAGACCTGGAACGCTGCCAAGAGGGTCATAAACAGGGTCGCGCTCTCGCGCCGGCTCAAGTTCCGTAGCTGCTCGGTTTGCTCCTTTGACAGCTCGAAAACCAGCGACGCACCGCGGAAGCTCTGGAGCGCGGGGCGGGGCCGGTCGGTCGGCAGCTCTAACAATGGCGGCGCGCCGGCCAACTGCTGCTTCCAGTAGTCGAGTTGGCGCTGGAGCGGCGACTCCGGGCGATCCTCCGTCTCAGCGCGAGCCGTTTCGGCCCACTGAACGTCCTTGCCGCCCAGCCAATCCCGCTGCCAGGCCGCAAAATCCGCATATTGAATCGGCAAGGCGGGCAGCGCTGCGGGTTGATCGTTGACATCGGCAACATAACATGCCACCAACTCATGCACGAAGACGCCCATCGACCAGCCATCGGAGATGATGTGATGCATCACGAACAGCCCGGCGTACTCGGCTTCGTCCAGCCGGATCAGGCTGGTGCGGAGGAGCGGCCCGCGCGACAGATCGAAGGGGCGTTGGGCTTCCGCAGCAGCCAAGCGCAACACCTCGGCGTCGCGGTCCGCCACGGGAACATCGCGCAGATCGACGAGCGCCAGGGTCAGCCTACTCTCCGCCGCGTCCGCCGGAGCGATCACTTGCTGTGGCTGCCCCGCTACGGTCACAATCGAGGTGCGCAAGATATCATGGCGGCGCACTACCTCGTTCAGCGCCCGTTCCAGCGCGGCAACATCGAGCGCACCGCTGAGCCGCACCGCGACGGGAATATTGTAGAGCGCACCGCCCGGCTCCAGTTGGTCGAGGAACCAGAGCCGCTGCTGGGCAAACGAGAGCGGTAACGCACCATCTCGGGGCGCGGGGCGCAACGGCGGGGTCTGCATGCCCTGCGCCGTGCGGCGCGCAGCAGCGACGACCTGAGCGAACTCGGCCAGCGTCGGGCGCTCGAACAGGCTGCGCAGCGGCACGTCGACCTGCATCAGGTCACGCAGGCGCGCAACCACTTGGGTCGCGAGCAGCGAGTGACCGCCCATCTCGAAGAAGTTCGCGTTGACGCCAACCTGCGGCGCTCCAAAGACCGACGCCCAGATCCCGGCCAGGATCTCCTCTTCGGGCGTGCGCGGCGCGACATAGTCGTGTTCGAGTTCAAAGCGTCCGCTCTCGCGGGCAGCCAGGGCTTTGCGATCCACCTTGCCGCTCGGAGTCAGCGGCAGCGCGTCGAGCGGCACGAAGGCCGACGGCAGCATATAGTCGGGCAATCGCTCCTGGAGGAAGGAGCGCATCACCCGCGCCAGATCGACCGACGGCGCGCCAGAATCCCGATCGACACCCTCATCCATGATCCGCGCTTCAGCGCGTGGCACGACATACGCAACCAGGCGTTGCAATCCGGTAGCATCTGTCTGCACGACCACCGCCGCAGTCTGCACAGCGGGGTGACTGCCGACAGTCGCTTCGATCTCGCCCAACTCGACGCGAAAACCGCGGATCTTGACCTGGTGGTCGATCCGGCCCAGGAATTCGAGCGTCCCATCGGGCAGGTAGCGCGCCAGGTCGCCGGTCTTGTAGAGCCGCTCAGACGTTGGCGCGTTATGATTGACGATAAAGCGCTCGGCGGTCAATTCGGGGCGGTTGAGGTAGCCCCGCGCCAGGCCCACGCCACCGATATGCAGCTCGCCCGGCACGCCGACCGGAACCAGATGACCCAGACGGTCAAGCAGGTAGATCTGCGCGTTGGCGACCGGCGTGCCGATGGGCACGCTTGTCGTCCCCGGAACCCGCTCGGTTACATGGTAGTACGAGACGCCGACCGTCGCCTCAGTCGGCCCGTAGCCATTGAGGAAGCGCCGCCCGCGCATCCAGCGCTCGGCTACTTCCCAAGGGCAGCTCTCGCCCGCCGAGACGACCGTCTGTAGGTCCGGCAGATCATCGGGCGGCAGCAGCGCCAGCAACGACGGCGGCAGGGTCACAACGCTAATGGCTTGCTCGCGCAATAGCTCGATCAGCTCGGGCGGCGCGGACAGGGTCGCGCGGCGGGCGAGCACTAGGGTCGCACCTGCCAGCAACACGACCAGCTCGGAGATGGCAGCGTCGAAGCTGAACGAGGCGAACTGCAAGACCCGGCTCTCGGCGGTGATACCAAAGGTCGCGATCACGATATTGGCAAAATTGCTCAGCCCACGGTGCTGGAGCAGCGTGCCCTTCGGTCGCCCCGTCGAGCCCGAGGTGTAGATCACATAGGCCAGGTTGTCGGGAGTCGCGCTGCGCTCTGGATCGGTCATGGGCTGCTCGGCGATGGCAGGCCAATCGGCATCGAGCAACAACGTTGGAACGTTAGAATGTTGGAACGTTGGAACGTTGGCGTCGTGCTCACCACGAACGGGCAAACGGGTTAACGTGCTCACGTGTAAACGTTCCAACGTGAGCAGGGCAGCGGGTTGGGCGTCATCGATCATGAAGGCCAAGCGCTCGGCGGGGTAGGCCGGATCGAGCGGCAGGAAAGCCCCGCCCGCCTTGAGCACGCCCAACACTGCGATCACCATGTCGAGCGAGGGTTCGAGGCAGAGGCCGATGATCGACTCTGGTCCCACGCCCAGGCGGCGCAGGTAGTGCGCCAACTGATTCGCGCGGGCGTTCAGCTCCCGGTAGCTGAGCGTCGTACCGGCATAGGCCAGTGCAGTGGCGTCAGGCGTGCGCGCGGCCTGCTCAACGAACAAGTCGGGAAAACAGCGGTCGGCAGGGAAGGGCGCGGCAGTATCGTTCCAGGCCGCGATCTGCCGGCGCTCGGTCTCGTTCAGCAGCGGCAGCTTGGCGAGGGGTTGGTCGAGCCTAGTGCAGAAACCTTCCAACAGGGTTTGCAGGTGACCGAGCATCCGCTCGATCGTCTCAGCCGTGAAGCGCTGGCTATCATAGGCGATGCGCAGCAGCATCCGCTCACCGGGATAGGCAATCAGACTCAGCGGGAAGTTGCTGCGCTGGTCGTCGTTTACGGCGCGGATCGCTAGATTGCTGGCTTCGCCCTGGTTCTGCATCGCTGCGGCGACGGGGAAATTCTCGAACACCAGGATACTCTCGAAGAGCGGCATGCCGCGCGGCGCCTCGCTCCAGCCCTGGATCTGGATCAGCGAGCTGTACTCATACTGGCGCAACTCGGCTTGCTTGAGCTGCAACGCCTTCAGCCAATCGCCCAGAATCGTCTCCGGGGCGACCTGGGCGCGCACCGGCAAGGTGTTGATAAAGAGCCCAACCATCTCATCGGCGCTGGGCAGATCCGCCGGCCGCCCCGAGACCGTCGCCCCGAAGAGCACATCTTCCTCGTCGCTGTAGCGGCTGAGCAGCAGCGCCCACGCACCCTGGACGAGCGTGTTGAGCGTGAGTTGGCGCTGACGGGCCAGGCCCTGGAGCGCCGCCGTGGTCGCCGCGGGCAGCAAGCGCTCGCGTTCGCACACCGCGCCGGCCTCGACCGATGTCGGGTCGGGCGGGAGATCGACCACCAGCGAGGTCGGCGCGGTGAATCCGGCTAGGCTGCGCCGCCAGAATGCCTCGGCTTGAGCCATATCCTGTTTGCGCAACCAGGCAATATAACTGCGGAAAGGGCGCGGCGGCGGCAGATTCAGGTCGCTGCCACGCTGAAATGCTGCATAGAAGGCGAGAACTTCGCGCAGCAAGAGCGGCAACGACCAGCCATCAAACAGCAGGTGATGATAGGTCCAGACCAGACGATAGGACTGCTCGGCGGTGCGGAACAGGCTGAGGCGCAGCAAGGGCGGCGTCGTGAGCTTGAAGCCGCGCCGCTGGTCGTCCTGCAGGAATTCCTGGAAGCGCGCGCCCTGCTCATCAACAGATAGATCGCGCCAGTCTTGGCGTTCGAGCGGCACTGCGACCCGGCGATGCACAACCTGCACCGGCTCTTTCATATCGCCGCTGACAAATGTGGTGCGCAGGCTCGCGTAGCGGTCGACAACCCGCTGCCAAGCGCGCTCGAAGACGCCGATGTCGAGATCGCCAACGATCTCACAGCTCAACTGTCCCACATAGACGCCGGTTTCGGGCGCGTAGAGGCTGTGAAACAGCATGCCCTGCTGCATCGGCGAAAGTGGATAAAAATCTTCAAACTGTTTGTTACTCATGATCTCGCTTGTCGTCTGGTCTCACGACTACGCCAATATCTTATGTCTAGTTTTCGATCCTGCGGCAATCTCCTGCAAGAGCGCGCAGATAACGCAAATATGCGCAGATGAGCGTAGGAATCTTTTCGTCTGCGGCAATCGCGCCCTCGATACGATCGCTCATCTGTGGCTAACGACCCACTTTGCGGTAACCCAATCTGGCGTCAAGCGTACAACGTGAAAGCAGCGCAAGGTTTGTACGTTGTACGCTTGACTATGATGTCACCTACCGCCGCGTCCGCACGAGAGCCGTGTTCGAGTAGGCGGAATTACCGGCCCCATTGTACGCGCGCACCCGGTAGGTGTAGAAGGTGCGCGGGCTCACGGTCGTGTCCGTATACGACGCAGCATTCGCGCCCACAGTCGCGATCTCGGAGAAGTTGCTACAGAACAAGCCAGCACAGCGCTCGATCTGGAAGCCATCCTCGTTGTTCGCGTTGTCGGCCCAGGTGAGATTGATCTGCGGTCCCAAAGCTACCGATCCACTCAGGCTGCTCGGCGCTGCGGGTATCGTCCCCGAGCCCGGCGTGGGCGTCGGCGGAACGGGTGTCGCCGTCGACGGGATTGCCGTCGCCGTCGGCGGGATTGCCGTCGCCGTCGGTGGAACGGGCGTTGCAGTTGGCGGGACCGCCGTCGCCGTGATCGGAGCAGGCGTGTTAGTTGCGGTCGCCGTCGGCGGGATTGCCGTCGCTGTCGGTGGAACGGGCGTTGCAGTTGGCGGGACCGCCGTCGCGGTTGGCGCTGCTCCATCGAAATTGCCATCGACGACTAACGCAAAGGGCTGCGGGCCGTTCGGCACATTGACCGCGCTGACCTGGACGGTCCAGACGCCCGCAGCGGGCGACTGAATGTAGACATTCTCGACGTTGTTGGTGTCGTCGGCGCTGCCGCCAGTCTGCGACCAACCGCCGCTGAACACGTTGCCCCGATAGATCGCCCCGCCCGGTGCAGTCACCACCAGATTCAAGTCATTGACCAGATTCTTGGCGGCGCTCTCGGTCGAAGGATAATCGCTCCAGACCAGCGAGACCTTCAAGGGCGCGCCGGCGCTGACGTTGTACTGATACGAGGCGCTGGCCCCGGTGCTCAGACCGCCGCTGTTGTCCACATACTGGGCCGTGCCGTCGGTCGCGTTATCGAGGTCGATCATCCCCCAGCCCTCGTGGCTGTTCGGGATGGGAAAGTCGTTGTCATTCACACCGTCGTTGTTTTCGTCGAGTAGATCGACGGCAGAGTTGACGAGCGTGGCCTTGACCAATGCCGCGCTGGCGTTGTGGCTGTCGGTCTTTTCGTAGAAATCGCGTACGACCACCGCCCCGCCTGCAGCAATCGGGTTCGACATCGAGGTGCCGCCGAAGTACTTGTAGTACTGGTTGCGCGGCATGCCCCAACCATCGGACTGATATGCGTTATTCTGCGGGTTGACTGGATCGCCGTAGCCCTCCTGATACTCATCGGAGTAGGTTGACAGCACCCAGGCGCCCGGCGCGACGATGTCCGGCTTGATCCGCCCGTCGTCGGTGGGGCCGCGACTGGAGAAGGGCGCCATCTGCTCGGCATTCCCGGCGGTCACATCACTGTTGAGCGGCTCGGTCGTGAAGCCCCAGCGCTGGCCGGCGGTCCCCAAAATGTTCTGACCGTTCATGCTCTGGCAGGTCTGGCCTTCCTGGTACGCATCACGCGAGGTGTAGGTCAGGTTGAGATCGCACTGCCAGTTCCCGGCGCGGTCGTTTTCGCTGGCGCCTACGGTCAACACATTCTTCGCCGTCGCCGGTGAGCCGGTCGAGTCGTTGTCCACGACGCCGTCGTTATTCGCATCGACGCCGTCGTTGCCCGCCGAAGTCGTGATAGCCATATCTGGATTATTCCAGATAAACTGGTCGGTCTCGGCGCTATTCGCGTTATAGTCGCCGTCAACACTTGCACCCCATGAGTTGGCATGAACCCGCGCGCCCTGGTCGTAGGCCTGCTGGAACAGCGCATTTAGATCATCGGGCAGACCGGTGAGATAATAACCATTGGTCAGGCCGCCCAGGATGGCGCAAATGAACGTCACCGTCGCATAGTTTTCGGTCGCCTGGAAGACCAGCCGGGTCGCGGGCGCGACACCCTGTCCAAAGCCGCCCGGATCGCCGCCGCTCAGCACCGACCCGGCGACGTGCGTGCCATGGCCGCTGCCCACATCGACTGCGCCATCATCGACGACGCTCTCGAAGCAACCCCCAGCAGAGCCAGGCCAATTGTTGACCGCAACAATCCGGCTGGCAGGAAGGTCACGATGGGCCGTGGCCGGCGTGCCGCCGCCCAACCCGGTGTCGGCAACCGCCGCGATCTGGGTCGAGCCGTCGTAGCCGCGGGCATTCGCAACACCAGCGCTAATGATCGTGCCGCCGCCATATTCGTTGTGCGTCTCTGGCACGACATACGGCTCGATCCAAGCTACATCGAGCACCCTGGCGACCGCTTCCACCTGCGCAGAGTCGGCCACAACGAGCAGGGTGCTGCCGGCCTCGTCGAGAATCTGGACGCCCGTGGCAACAACGCCAGCTCGCGTTATCGCTCCATTAGCGCCACGCTCAATCTTTACGCGGTAGAGCGCCTGGCCATTCTCGATCTGGTCGGGGTCGAACTTGAACGCTGGCTGAAAAGGACCAACCCAGGCCACATTGCGCAAGCGCTGAACCCGCGCCGCCAGTTCCGGGGGCATCCGCACCTTGAAGGTGTTCTCGGGCACATAGGACAGCAACTCGCCGCCTAAAGCCGTCACCCGATCTTTCCACGCTTGCCGGATCGGGCCGCGGAACTGGACCAGGTAATACCCCTGCTCGCCTGCCGCATAATCGCTAATCGTCAACGCTGCTGGAATGGCGGGACGCTGACCGCGTGCGGGCGCAAAAGTGGCTGCTTTAAGCCGGATCAGGTCTTCCCGCGACTGGGCGAACAAATTGTTCTGATTGGCGGTGGCGCCAAATAGTAAGGCTGCAATCAACCCCAGAACGACAACAAATGAGCTTCTCGAACGCATCCTGACCTCCATATTATGCTGGCATGATTTCGAATCAAGCGTTCATCGCTTGACAGACTAGAACTTAACACCTGAAACATGCCTTCAACTCAAACGCCATTGTTTGATCCGACACCGAACAAGAACCCTGCTATGAGTAACAAGTGATGAGTGACGAGCAGGCGCGCGGCCTTTGCGCTGCGGTTGGGTCGCGCGACCTGCCGCCCTTCATCAACCGCCTATGGCATCATGAACATTCCAACGTTCTAACGTTGATTGGCTATTTCCCCTCATCCTGACCGTTAAGGATTGCGTCCGACTGCACAAATCCTTGTTGAATCAGGAATTCCATAATGCGACGCGCGTTTCCTTCGGGCGTGTTCTCAACCGTGTTGAGGGCGATTTCGGGATGGAGGGGCGCTTCGTACGGATCGTCGATCCCGGTAAAACCGGTAATCTCGCCGCGGCGCGCCTTGGCATACATGCCCTTGACATCACGCTCTTCGCAGACCTCGATCGGCGTGTCAACAAAGACTTCGATATAATTGTCTTTGCCCACCATATTCCGAATATCGTTACGGGTCGCCCGATACGGGCTGACCGCTGCACAGATCACAACCCCGCCGTGGCGCACAATCTCCGCCGCCACGTAGCCGATGCGCCGGATGTTGATGTCGCGATCCTCTTTGCTAAAGCCTAGTCCCTTCGAGAGATGCGTGCGAACCACATCGCCGTCCAGGACCGTAATCTGGCGACCGTGCTCCATCAGCAGCACCGTCAGCACATCGGCGGTGGTCGATTTTCCGGCCCCGCTCAAGCCGGTGAACCAGATGCACACACCCTGGCGGTGGCGCGGCGGATAGCTCTCGGCGAGGATATCGGCGACCTCGCTGCGGGTAAACCAGTCGGGCAGCTTGCGCCCCTGGTTCAGATAGTCCTCGCGCACCTGCGTGCCGGAAATGGAGGCGATACGCGCATTGTTTGGTATCCGGGTCGACTCTTCGTAGCGCTGCTCCTCGGGCAGATAGACCATCTCGTTGAAGGCGACCATGCCAACCCCTAACTCATCGCTATACTGCTTGACCAGATCCTGAGCATCGTAGGGGCCATAGAACGGCTTGCCGGTCGAGTCCACGCCAGGGCCGGCATGGTCGCGCCCGACGATAAATGATTCGCACCGTAATTGCGGCGGATCAGCGCGTGCCACAGCGCCTCGCGCGGTCCGGCCATCCGCATCGCCAGCGGCAGCAACGCCAGCTCGGCCATCTGCGGCGGGTAGCGGTGGGTCAACGCTTGATAGCAGCGGACCCGGGTGTAGTGGTCGAGGTCGCCCGGCTTGGTCATCCCGACCACCGGGTGGAGGAACAGGTTGGCGTTGAGCTGGTCGGCGGCGCGGCGGGTGAGCTCGTAGTGCGCCCGGTGCATCGGGTTGCGGGTCTGGAAGGCGACCACCTGGCGCCAGCCGCGGCGCTCGAACACGGCGCGGACCTCGGCCGGACCGAGCCGGATCGAACGGAAGTCGTAGTGCGACGGCATCCGGATAGCCTCGATCCGGCCACCGATGGCGCAGGCGGCGCGGTCGTCGAGGATCGGGGCGACGCCCGGGTGCTCCGGGTTGGCGGTGCCGTAGACCGACTCGGCCTCGGCGGTCCGGTCCGGACGGAACACGTCCTCGACCTGGAGCGCGGCCAGCATCACCCCTTCGGCGTCGCGCAGCGCCACCGTCGTCCCCGGCGACACCGTGTCGGCGAACGCGGCCGGGACGTCGAGAGTGACCGGGATCGGCCACAGGGTGCCTGACGCGAGCCGCATGTCGCGGCAGACCGGGTCGTAGTCGGCCTGGGTCAGGAAGCCGCCGAGCGGCGAGAAACCGCCGTTCACTAGCAGCTCCAGGTCGCACAGCTGGCGTGGGGTCAGGTCCCAGCTCGGCCAGTCGCGCGATGCTTCCCGTAGCTCGTCCGCACGGTGGTCGTCGACGATGAGGTTCTTGAGCGTGCCGCCGTGCGGCTTGGCCAGGTGATGCACCGGTAGACTCCTCTGTGGGTGCGCGCAGAGGCGCGGTTGTGGGCGCAGCGGGGGCGCGCCGGGGCGAGATAAGGCGGCCGCGGGTGGTCCCCTGCGGCGGGAGGGGGTGGGATGATGAAATAGCGATTCTCGCCGAAGTCGGCCCTGCACTGCAACCTTTTCCTTGACTTCAGCGCTCCCTGGATCGATAAGAGGGGTGTAGGGGCGCAGACGGCGATCGCATGGGTTCCAGTAAAACGCTGCCAGAACGGAACGTCATCGAGGTCGCCCACCGGATCGCCCACTACCTGGTGGCGCCCGGCTTCGGGGTCGACCCGAAGACCACGGTGCTGCTGCTCAACAGCCTGATCACGGCGCTCGGCGAGCGCCACCGGATCTACCTCAACGGCTTCCACCGCTCCGGCGAGGTCCTCAACTACTTCGGCCACCGGTTGCGCCGGCTCGGGTTCGACGTCCACTCGCTCGATCCGTACTCGATCATCCCCGGACCGCAGGCGCGCGACGTGATGATCTCGCTGAGCGGCTCGCTGCGCACCGAGCC
>JAKSDJ010000299.1 GCA_022360155.1 Chloroflexales bacterium
CGAGCAGCGCTTCCTCCGACTTTCGGGACTTGAACGATGGTTTGTTTCGATCCAACCTTTACCCCTGCCATCGGGGTAATTATTTCGCTATATCGGCCTAAGCGTTTCTGAACCAGGAACGGAGCAGGATGCACGGATAACTGCTCAACCAGCTGTCTTGACAAACTGGGCCGTTAAACCTGGAAGCGGCGGTCGAATGGGCTACGGATGGGTTGCGCCCGCTCATAAGCGAATATACGTGTCGCGCGAAGGGTGACGAGGCTTGCACTTTCCATATCACCTATCCTTCCCAGATCTGATCCCCGCAGTTATGCTTGCAGTGCAAGCGCTGCCCAACTCGCATTTGTCCGCAAGACAGACTGCCACACGCAGAGTTTCGATTTGAGCCATACCATGCAAGCACTCAAGTGCTGCACACGATGTCGTCAGAGTCTAGTTAGCGCCAGATAGTTGTTATATACTAATACTACAACGAGACTTCCAGACATACCTCGTTGGAACGCCGTCGACCATGTCACCCTGAGCCCTTCGGCTGCGCTCAGGGCCGGCGCTGCGCAGGGTCTCGCACCCGCTTCCCAGGCGATTCGTCACGTCGTGCAGCATGATATGGCGCGTTGTAGGACTAAGCACATCATTGTGCCGCAATACCTGCATCCGCTTGAAGTTGAGCCTAAGAAGCGGACTACTATCTTGATTGAGGTGCTTTTGTGACAGACAGGTCGATTGCGGCCACGATTGCAGTTGGCTTCTTTGTGCTCTGGCTCTGTATTCTCTTAGCTGGCGCTGATTTTCCGCCGCCCATCGGATTTCTCTGGGTGATTCTGCTCGATCTTATTGCGGCTTACTTAGTTTATGTCCGCACACCTGTCTACAGTAACTGGCTTGATAACGGCGAAAAAATCAGGGGCTGGTTGCGTGCGCTGCTCGACGGTCTCGCAGTTGGCCTTGTGTTTGCTTTAGCGACAATGCTGTTTTGGGGGGCGGTGAGCCAAGCCAAATGCCACTGGATTGGGTTGATTATCTCATCTGGTTCTCTGTTTTGAGTGTCGTTGGGGCTGCAAATGCTGGGTTTGTCTACTTTATCGTTTATATTATGAAGCAATACAAACGACGATAATGGAAAAGACTCGATCAACACCGCCAACCGGAACACCCATCGCCGAATTCGAGCTTGACACCGCCTTAGTCACTGCACTGTTAGCAGATCAGCATCCAGACCTGGCGCATCTGCCGCTGCAGGCGGTCGACGCGGGCTGGGACAATGCGCTGTTTCGCCTGGGCGATCTCCTGGCGGTGCGCCTGCCGCGCCGCGCCGTCGCTGCCCCCTTGATCGTCCACGAGCAAACCTGGCTGCCCCGCCTGGCCAATCAGCTTTCGCTGCCGATTCCAACCCCTTACCGCGTCGGGAAGCCAGCGCGCGGCTACCCGTGGCGATGGAGCGTGGCGCCCTGGCTGACGGGCAGGGCGGCTGACCAGAACGAAGCGCACCCATCACAGGCCCCAACGTTTGCCGCCTTCTTGCGCTCGCTGCATGTCCCTGCGCCTGCGGATGCGCCACCCAACCCGGTGCGCGGCGTTCCTCTTTCTCAGCGCGCCGCCGGGCTTGAAGAACGCATGCAACGACTTGCCGGCGCGACCAACCTGATCACGCCACAGATCAAGCGCACCTGGGAGCTAGCGTTACAAGCGCCGCTCGACGTTTCGCCGACGTGGCTGCACGGCGATCTGCATCCACGCAATATCCTAGTCGAGCGCGGCGTCATCAGCGGGATCATCGATTGGGGTGACATTACGGCGGGTGATTGCGCCACCGACCTGGCCGCGATTTGGATGCTCTTCGCCGCGCCGCAGGCCCGCCACGACGCCCTAGCGGCATACGCTGATCTTTCAGACGCGACGCTGCACCGCGCCAAGGGTTGGGCGGTGCTGTTTGGCGTGGTGTTGCTCGATACGGGGTTGGTCGATAACCCACGAAACGCGGCGATCGGCGCATACACCTTACGCCGGCTTGCTGAGTCTGGGTAGCAACACGCTCATCTGCTGTGTCCACCCTTACTCAATCGTGGCTAGGCCATGCATGCCCAACGTCAATGATAGCTCGCCGCCATGGTGAATGTCGTGCTTGAGGGAAGACCAAATGAGGTATTGGCGCGAGTAAGTAAACTCCTGGCCTCGCCATTGCCAGTGGATCGGCTGTGCGATGGCGTCGTGCATCCAGCGAGCGATGGCGTCGTGCATGAGTTTCCATGTTCGTTCGAGGCCGCTGACCAGCTCACGCCGTGCGCGCCGGCTGATCAGCGTCGCCCCAGCGCATCAATGGAGTGATTTCGGCGCTGCCTTCGCCCAAGATGGAGTGGAATTGCGCGACGCGGGAAGCGATGATATAAGCCGCAATGATGCCGATTGGGCGCAGATGGGGCGCGGCGCGTAGCGCAAGCTGTTCAGAAGAAAGCGGGGCGATGGCGCGGATCTGTTGTCACTGATGCTCGGCCCAGCCAGTATAGAATGTCTCCACAGGAGTGTATTGTCTTCGGGCGACATTGTTGCTCCAAGCTCACAACCTATTGGCTGCAGCATGTGTTATGGTATATATAGAGGTGTATTTTCGTCTTCACTACGGGATAAACTGTCGTCCCGTCCCGATATAGTTATCTAAGTACAAGCCGATTTCGGCTAAACGCGTTACACAAGCTTCGCGATAGTCGCGTTCGACGATTCGATCCAGACGGGCAATGGTAATAACAGGTAAGGCGTTAGCGTTATTCTCTTCGCGAATCGTCTGTTCCAGCGAGTTGGCGCCGTCCATATTCCGATTGCCAGTCAACAACAGCATGCCGTGCGCCTGCGCGAACCGCCATATCGTACGATCCGTACTTGCGAGCGGCAACCCAATTTCGCGAAAGGTGACAAGGCGGAACAAACTGAGGTCCAGCTATCCTTCAGTTGCAAGGGTCGTCCAGAGCAACGCCGCCTGCCCTTCAATATCGTGATCAACCAGCACGGTGATCATTCTAGCCCCAACTCGGCCTTTCGCGCCTTTAGTTTGGCGTAGAGCGCTTCCTTGCCTGGTTGGTGAGGCGAGGAGGCAATTCGTCTGCGCAAACCGCGATTGCGTTCCTCCCAATAGGCGCGATTTTCCTCTGCCTGCTGCAGCACCAGAGCATATTCGGTTTCAACCTCTTCACGATGGGCGGTGATGTATTCCATGACATCCGCTACCTGGGCGTCTGACAGATTGAACCAGTGCTGGATCAGCTTTGGCGGCCAATCAGCTTTCAGGTAGTCCATAATACTGTAGAGAGTGATACGGGTTCCGGCAATTACCAGACCGCGTTCCGTCCGAACGATCGTAGGTTGAGTGATCAGGACGTCATTCATGATAGTCTCTCCATCAGAACATAGAGCGTCATATCTGATCTTATTCTAGCACATGCTCTTGGTACAGGTATAGAGAAGTGCAGCATGATATAGGGCTGATGCAAAGTCAGCGCCGGAATAAAAGCCGGTCGATTGCCGCAGCGACAGCGCGTTGGAGCGCCGCAAGATTGTGCGGACCATGTCGGGCCGCCACGCCACCCACGGCGTGGTTCAAGCATGCCAGTCTCTGCGGTGCGTGCCCCATCCGCACCTGGGAGGCATCTTCATGCCGGCTACCATCGCGCCTTTTCGATGTGCCAATGGCCACGGACGACCTCCAAGAGGGAGCGTGGGCCCACAGCAGACCGCGGTGCGCTCGTCATGCCATAGCGCTCCGCACGGCTGACGTTCCGACCCTGCCAGGTGACGTGGATCACCGCACAGGCTTGCGCCAGATAGGGCCAAGCGCTGTAGTCAGCCACGAGCGTGCTGGGGGTGAGCCGCCGGTACGCGCGTCGACCATGGCCTTTGTCATACTGGTCGACCACCACAAAATCGAGTGGGAGCGGACGCTCGCCCTGGGCAATCGGGTGATCGCTTGGGCGAAAGAGCAGTTGCCGGTCGTCCCGCAGGGGCGGTTGGTTGGCTGTGGCGCTCCAACAAGAGGCGCCGCCCGCTTCCACCATTGGGAGGCTCCGGTTCCGTTGGGCAACCATCGCATCACCACGCACGATAGTGCCACGCAGATCGCGCCGGTGGAGCCGCCGTGGGGCGGCGGCGCGTGCATGCGCTTTGCGGGCAACCGCTTCCTGGGTGAGCGCCACGCCCGCCTGTACCGCAGAGGCGCTCAGGAGATGCACTCCTTGGGGCTGCCCCGCAGGAAGAGTGCCGCGCCGTGTCTTCCCATCCAGAGCACTTGGGATAGGTGCGCGGTCCGGGATAGCGCCAGTGGCGGGTGGCGTCAGCAACCGCGTAATCGCGTCCTCGAGCGCATCGGCCGCCACCGCCGTACCCAGTACCCGGCTCCACGTCGTCGGCTGGGGCCTACGCGCACGGGGCAAGGCAACGTGCGCTGCCAGTTCGTCTTGGCGCTCCCGTGCCCACGCAGCAATCGCCCGAAGGTGGGACTGGCCGGCAAGGTTGGCCCAGAATGCCACCGTCAGCAGCATCGCGCGGGGCTAGCGTCGCCCACGGTGGTGTTGCTGATCGGGAACCTGCTGAAACTGGTGGTAGATGGCCGCCACATCGAAGGTGACTGCCTGCGGACTGCCAAACGGCGTGATCGTGATTGTGGTAGCATCCATGATGAACACCGCTCGTTGGATGATGTTTTGGTTGGCGCCTGCATCATACCCGAAAGGTGTTCATGATGTTTCAGCACCCTGATCTCGACTTTGCATCAGCCCTAAGCATGATATTTAAGTACAGCGGGGCCATTGGCCTACTACAGGGGATAGAGGTAAAATCGTCGCGCTCTCGTGTGGAATGCGGACGGAATGCATGCGCGGATTAGACGGCTGTGTTCGGAGTAATCTAAAAAGATATATCCGAGTCTAGTTCCACTATGTTTTTTATCTGCCCCCCAAATCTTGATGCGAGAACTGTCGCTAAATCGTACCCTGACATTTCTCCGAGCATTGATATTCGCTGACTGGCATATCCTAATGCTGCTTCAGATAGTTCTTCGCGAAGAATTCCTTCGGCTGCCTCCAAACCTTCAATATATACAGGACCACTTCTTTCAGGTCTCCTGGCGTCACGTAAAACTTCCTCGAATACTTTCTTAGCGTCTCTCGCGATCCGATCTGTCGTGATAATGATAGCCTTATTAGCCCTATATCTCACTTGTCGATAATTTAATGGATAGGCATCTCCAGAACCAAACTCTCGATCTTTTAATTCAAAGATCCAAATCTGACCAAGGAAGCCGACAAGTATATCGACTTCATCACCTGCTTCTGATACATTCCATAAAATGGATTCTTGAGGAACACCAAGCCGTACAAGTAACTCTGTGACCCAGACGGTCATCCAGTAGCTTTGACGTGACATTTTTCGACCCAAATCAGATAAACTATAGCCTTCGGATATCAATTCGTGTTCGAAAGTTTTTCCGCAAGAACCGCAAACCAACTCGGATACTTCTGCGCTCTTAAGTTCGTTGATGTCTTTTATTCTAGTTAGCGGAGCACCACTACGTTTACACTCAAGCAGGTGCTCTACGTTGATGAGATTGGCAGAACGGAGAGCTTCTATAGCTGCTCGTACTTCATCCTGATTCTTGGTCTTGCGACCGAAGAAGTCGCGCTCTCGCACGAAAACTGCTTGGCTTAACTCGATCAGAGTTTCACGCGCAGTCTTACTAGTTAAAGCTTTTGCCGCCTGTAATTCCTCTTCAATTACGCAAGCTCCATTCAGTGTAAGTTCTCCTTGATCTCCCTCTGATTGCATAATACGCTCTAATCCTGGGTTTCTCGGTTTCAATTCCCTCCATTCAAAATTAATATGTCGAGCCTTTCTACCGTCCAAAGATGATTTTATCGAATCTTCAACAGCATTAATAAATCCGAGTAGGCGATCATCTAAATTTGGCGATGAGTTCGATATCACTCCTAACTCTAGAATTGGCGAGTTATTTTCCTCTAAACGGACAATACGGCCACTGCGGTCAAGTACAGGACGATTTCCCGGACCGATCAGAACCAGATAGTACAAATCACTGTCTTTAAAAAAGATATCGCCATTAAGGAAGGTTGGGAGCCTTCTGTAGTTACTATATATAGGAATAGTAAGCAATTGATCGGAGACGCCTGCAAGAGTAAGGAAATTGCGCTGCGACTCAAATAGCGCAGGCTTCCACCCTTCTCTGGAAAGCTTCAATAGCGCATTTGGAAGATCAACCGCATCTGTCTTTATCGGTGAAGTGCGCGTCTGTGTCTCGATCATATTATGCTGTGACTCCTGCATGTTCTATGCTCGATATCCACCGCAATTCTACAGCGGTATGATAAGATTAAACTAGGACAACTTTGATGGGCTGTCAACATCTATGGACACTACATTCAAAAGTCGTATAATTATCGATTCGTCATGCTCATTGCACTGCTTTCTGAACACATCGCAGTGAATTTGATTGTACGGCCTTTATTTGATTTCTCCATAGTTATTTCGCCATATGTACGCCTATATGAAGGAGGCGAACCTCTGTCTGCCGAGTCGTTGCCTATGAGATGGATATCCGCCGTTATAAGCTACCCGCTCGGTGCGACGTAAAGTTCTGCACTCAGGCCGCGCCAGCGAGCTCTCGCGGGCGGCGCACACTCCACGGGCGGCACCAGGGATGGATCCGGCTTGGCTTCAGGCTCGACGGTCGCCGCTGGCGTGAGCGGCGGTACCGCTGGCGCAGGCACGTCTGGCATCGCCGCCGGTTCGAAGTGCCTCAGCCAAACACGCGGCCTGCCATTCCGCCCGGTGCCGCTGGCGTATCATCACCACCTCCCGCCACAGTTTTTGCTCAATCACGGTCCACGTCTCATCCCAGCGGTCATTACACACCGCGTTGCGCAGCGCCAGGAGCGGATTGACATTGGCGTCCGCCCAATGCATGCCCGCGCCTTTGAGCCGATCCTCCATCACCAGCTTGTTGGCACGCTCGACCATGCCGCTGCCAATCGGCCAGCCCTCAGCTCGGAACTGCGGGTACTGCATCTGCTCCACACGCGCTTCCAGATAGCCCAGATGAGTCGCCAACTCCAGCTCAACCGCCGTGCGCGCCGGCTGATCAGCGTCGTCCCAGCGCATCAATCGTGCGCGCCGGCTGATCAGCGTCGTCCCAGCGCATCAATCGTGCGATTTCGGCGCTGCCTTCGCCCAAGATGGA
>JAKSDJ010000381.1 GCA_022360155.1 Chloroflexales bacterium
ATGCTGGTCTTGCCAAAGCGCGGAGTGGGTATATCCAGCAGGTAAGGGGGTATCGAACGCAACGATATTATAGAGCGCCATCAACGCGACCGGCAAAATGCCTCCAGCGATAATCAGGCCGACTTTGGCGCGCGGCAACAGAACCAGTGCATACACACCCAGCGCCGCACCCGCGAACACCGACGGGTATTCGC
The DNA here is from genome assembly GCA_022360155.1 of Chloroflexales bacterium. Taxonomy (GTDB): domain Bacteria; phylum Chloroflexota; class Chloroflexia; order Chloroflexales; family Chloroflexaceae; genus JAKSDJ01. The sequence continues at coordinate 195 of JAKSDJ010000381.1, forward strand.
TAATCACGGCGTAGCCAAGCAGCAACCCAATGAGGAGCGCCCGCGCCGCGCCGCCGGAGCCCTGTTGCAGCCAAACCGTCAGGATAAACGCGATCAGGCAGAGCGCAGCCACGAGTTGGTGGCTGTAGAAATTGCCAGCATACGTCGCTGCCGGTGTGCCCAAGCCATAACCCAACACGACCAGGAGCCGCACTCCGCGTGATAGCTTGAACATCTGGAGAAATACATAAAGCAGCGCACCGGCTACCGCTGAAGGAATGCCAATCACAATCAAGGTGAGAACATACTGGGAGACAAAAGCGCGGATCTTCGCAGCGCGCAGCCCTGTGCCTTCGGGATTGAGGGTGCCCGCCAGCGCCCCGCTTCCCGCCAGCGTTTCCAGACGAGCACTGACGACCGGATGATCGATGATCGGCAGAAGGGCGGCATAGAATGGAAGTGCCAGGAATGAGGGGCCTGGCGCTTTATCGGTATAGGCATGACCATTGTACAACGCATAGTCGCCGGTGTTTGCAACATATGCGTCAATCTGCACTGTTCCTTGTTCGACCAGCGCCCAAACAAGATCGAGGCGCGACATTTGGCTCCAGTCGGCCCAACGCGGCAAAACATACGCGTAGGCGAGCAGGAGGGTGCAAAAAATCAAGAAGGCGTCACGGCGAATTTTTGAACGCAGCATTGTGTTTTAACCTTACCGATTTGAGCTGAAAAGAAGATCAGGCGGATAGCCCTAGTGCAACAACTTCTTCGTCATCCATACATCCATAAGCGGTCCGGCGCTGCCACACAAGAACCAAGACTAATTCTGTTAGGTGCAGTTTAAGTGTAGCAAAAGCCAACGCTGTACCTCATGCTTCAGTGTGTGCGGCCTATTGCCCACCGTAAGCAGTGTAGCAGGATGGAATGAACAGTCTCTAAACCCAGCTAGGCTAAAGCTAACAGGCTGTTTATCTGGCGTGCTGTGCTGAGATATGCTATAATCCAGCGCTGACCAGAAGTTTGGGGCAATAGAATGCTGAACATGCCTCACGAGATGAGAGGGGGCTGCCTATCGATCCATGTTGTCAAGGTTTCTTATTCCAGCGCCTCAAAGGTTAGGCAAAAACCTGCCGATGATGGCTGCACCCGGTTCATTTGAAGGACAGTGGAGGAACCACAACCCTTAAGGAGAGCGCAATATGCACAAATCATTTATTCGGCTGCTGGCTTTGTTTGCATTGCTCATTCCGTTGCTTGCCGCGTGTGGCAGCCAGCCGCCGGCCGCTGACCCAACGACAGATCCCGCTACATCAGAAACTGCAACGCCAGAACCGTCTACTGACCCAACAACAGAAGCTCCTACTGCAGACACCTCTGCGACGGCAGGTTCGCTACGAGTTGGTCTCGTTACCGACCTTGGCCGAGTCAATGATGGTACGTTCAACGAATTCGCCCATAGGGGCGTGGAACAAGCCGCCAATGAGTTTGGGCTCGACTATAAATTTATCGAGACCCAGACCCAGGCTGACTACGAAAAGAATCTCCAGACCTTTGTGAGTGAAGCGTACGACGTGATTATCACAGTTGGCTTTTTGATCCAAGATGCTACCTTGGCTGCTGCCCAGGCTAATCCCGACATCATCTTCATTGGAGTAGACCAGTTTTACGATGAGAACAATCCAGCTGCAAGCTCGCCCAATCTGGTCGGTCTCCAGTTCCGTGAAGACCAAGGCGGCTTCCTGGCTGGTGCGGTAGCAGGGATGATGACCCAAAGCAATGTGATTGGGATCGTCGGCGGCGAGGAGATACCCCCAGTTAAGAAGTTTCGCAATAGCTATGAAAATGGGGCAAGGTATGTCAACCCTGATGTCAACATCCTTGGGGTGTATGTGCCATCGTTCATTGATCCGGTAGCTGGCGCTAGCAATGCCCAGCAGATGATTGGTGAAGGCGCTGATGTCATTTTCGGTGCGGGCGGACCCACCGGCAGCGGCGCTATCGGCGCTGCCGCCGAAGCGGGCGTGTTCGTGATTGGCGTAGACCAGGATGAATATACGACGACCTTTGACAGCGGCGCGGCGCCCAACGCAGACAAAATTCTCACCAGCGCCATCAAGCGGGTGGATGTAGCAGTCTACGATCAGGTCAAGTCGGTTGTCGAAAACAATTTTCAGGGCGGCGGCATTGCCATCTATGAAGCCTCGAATGAAGGCGTTGGCATTGCCGATTACCACGACGCCGCTGATGCGATTCCCGATGCAGTCAAACAGCGCATGGACGAGATCCTGCAGAAGCTGGCCGATGGTTCACTAACTACTGGTGTTGATCCGGTGAGCGGCGATCTGGATGAGGCGACTATTCCGGAGGCTGAGCCGTTCGAACCGTAAAATAACGCGCTAAGGTTTGCCGAAAAGCCAATCGCGACCGGTCATGTCTCCGAGGCATGACCGGTCGTGGTTTTACAGATCTGAGACCAAGCTGAGTCCTCGAATCACGTTCTAGTCTTATCGCCGCCGCTTGATAGCCGTTTGAGAGCTTCGTCCGCCGGCTGGTTGCCTTCCGGGCTGGCGGCGAGAGCGCGACGGTAGGTCGACATTGCCTCGCCAACCCGGCCCTGCGCCTGGTATATCGCTCCTAGCGCCAGTTGGACATCGACAAAACAGGCGCGCAGCGCGCTCCGCTGATTTTCGACATAAAACGAATCGCCTAAGAATGGGCAATCATCCATATAATCGCCGCGATAGAGCGTCGTCGCGCGCTCCAGGGCGGTGAGCGCATCGTGATGCGCGTCCTGGTGGAACAACGTGAGGCCGCACTCGGCAGCCGCGCTAAAATCGTCGACATCGCACCAGGTAACGACTGAGGGCTCTAGCCAGTAACGGTCGCGATGATAGAGAACCGTCCGGCTCTGATTACCGCGGCGCAGCCCTGGCTCTAGGGTCCGCCGCAATCCAGCGATCGTCCGATGAAAAGCGGCATCTGTTTTACTTATATCCTGATCTGGCCAAATGATTTCGGCCACTTCGTCTTTCGTGACGCCCTTGCCGCGCCGGTCGAACAGAAAGGCAAATAGCGCCTCGGCCTGATTTGTCCCGGCTTTGTCGCCGCCCCACCGGTTGATGGCCTCCCTCTGGCGCTCTACCCGGAGCGATCCCAGCGCGTAGACATGCAACCCGTTGTCTGTTGCGCTATCATCATTTGCTTGCTGCAAGGTTGCGGTTGCTACCTGTTGGGCAAATTGTTCTTGTTGCTCTTTGAGGGCGCGACTCTGCTCGCTCAATCTAGCCATCGCCGCCTGATGCGAATCACGGGAACGGGCGTGCGTAATCGTCAAAACGAGATAATTGCTCAGGTAGTCGATGAGCGCTTGCTCGGTTGGATTGAACACGAGACCAGAACGCCGTCTCCCTAATGCCAGCGCGCCCAGGTTTTCTTCGCCGCGACGTAGGGGAATGATAAGCTCCGCCAAGCGCTGTGACACCAAATGCTCTTCTAGGTATTGCTGTTCCCTGGGTAGAATCGTGTCGTGCAGCGCCGGCAGCGGCTGACCATATGTTGCGCGCGGAACCAGTCCAGCCATGGAGTTGAGCGCAATCAGACCAGTCTTAACCCGTAATGTCCGGCAGATCGTCGAGAGCGCAGCCTGAAGCTGATCATCCAAATCACCGCGCTCGAAGAGATCCCTGTTGAGCGAGCGCATCAAGCGTCCATAGTCGAATTCGCGTCGATAGAAGCGACGATCCAACTGGCTGCGAAACCAGTCGCTTACTGGTCCCAATGCTGCAATGAGCACTACAAGCGCGAAGATCGTGACAATCGGCGTATCGATCTTGAGGGAGCTCCGAACAACCTCTTCCGAAAACAGCAGCCCACCAACGTAAACAGTTGTCATAGCGCCGCCAATGAGCGAGTAGAAAAAGGTGCGCTGGGCGACTCTGGGCGGCAGCAATGCGCGTCGGGCTAGTACTGCATAGGCCAGCACAAACATAGCGATTAGGATAACCGTGCGGGGCAAGGCTGGTGATATCGAAAGGTTTCGGGTGATGGTTGCGGCCACGGCGCCAAAAACACCGATCAGCGATGCGAGTGCAAAGAGTCGTCTTAGCATGCGCTCTTGCTCGTCGCTCGCTGGGCGACGATAGGTGACGGCCATCAAGGCCAGCGCTGTAAAGAGCGGCACGATGCGCTGGAGGGTCCATCCCCACATTAGTAGCCCCTCGGGGAAATGCGGCCCTGTTGGGAACAATAGCGCCTGATTAGAAATAGAACCAAACAGCGCATAGAGCGCCAGGGCTACGCCGCTCACATAGAAAACGCCAATCAACACTCGCCGCCCCGTAGTGATAAAAGACGTGGGTGTGATCAGGATACTGATGAAGTGTAAAAAGGCCACGGGGGTTATCACCGTAGTGGCCAACTGCAAGCGGCTCAACACGATGCCAATATTGATATCACTGGTGAGATCGGGCAGCAAGCTGGTCAAGCCGTAGAGCGCCAGGTTAGCACAGAACCAGGCAAAGGCTTGGCTTGCACGGTCGCGGGGGGCGTGCAGCAAGAGGCTCAATCCAAGCCAGCAAGATATGACCGCCAAGAACAGATCGGGCAGATCGGGGAGAATCTCTAGCATAGGCTCGACAACAATTGAAGACAAACCACTATTCTCCGCAGGATTTATTAGGATTATCGTAAATGATGCCTTATCGTAGATCATAACACAGTTTGCAGCTCAGGAAAATCTCGTTACTGCTTAGATTAGAGCAGTATCACTGTCATGGCAGCGATCTCGTCTATCGTATCTATACACCCGCGCGGACCATTGTCGCAACTCCAGGCCCATCACAAGACCGAGGTTTCTCACGACCCGATATGTTACAATAATGACCAACAGGCGTTGATGGAGACGAGTACGCAGATTGAGCGCGGTAGGGCGTATGATTGTGAACGCCCACAGCGAGCGTGGGATGGTGTGAGCCGCGTGTGTAGCTAGCTGCCGAAAATCACTCCTGAGCCGACAGGTGAACGATAAACTGCAAGCGATAAGCAAGCCGCCTTCTTCTTGGGCTTCCTATCGCCGGTAGTGTTTTTAGTAGCTGTGTCCGGGCTTCGTCTCCCGTTATCACTGACGGAGGGTTGAGCACGACCTTCGCCGAGCGCGGTTGACGACAGATTTCCAGTTGATGATTGCAGACTCTTGCTTTATCGCTACTGTGAGATCATCAGTAGTTGGCCGAAGCGGGGTGGTACCGCGGGGCATACGCCTCGTCCCTGTTCAGGGACGGGGTTTTTTCGTTGGAATGCAGCGTGTCGAAAGGGGGTGATTGGCCGTGGATGGTGATGGTATTGCCGGTATTTGCTTGCTACGCACAACTTTTGATGACGGCCCAACCTAACTCAAATCAGGAGGTATTCTGTGTTTCAAGCTGTTTCCCCTAGACCAGATTATGCGGAACTCGAAAACGCCGTTTTGCGCCTCTGGGCGGAGACGCACGTATTCGAGCAGTTGCGTGCGCAGACGTGCGGCGGTCCCAAATGGTCGTTTCTGGACGGTCCAATCACCGCCAACAACCCGATGGGCCTCCACCATGCCTGGGGACGCACCTACAAAGACCTCTACAACCGCTACCATGCGATGCTTGGCCACGAACTGCGCTGGCAGCAAGGCTTCGATTGCCAGGGACTCTGGGTCGAAGTCGAGGTCGAAAAAGAACTCGGGTTCAAAGATAAACATCAGACCGAAGCCTATGGCGTTGCAAACTTTGTGAATGCCTGCAAAGAAAGAGTCTATCGCTTTGCCGCTGTCCAGACCGAACAGAGCAAGCGACTGGGCTACTGGATGGACTGGGATAATTCGTACTACACGCTCTCCGACGAAAACAACTATAGCATCTGGGCGTTCCTCAAGCGCTGTCACGAACAGGGCTGGCTCTATTGCGGCCATGATGTGATGCCCTGGTGCCCGCGCTGTAGCACCGCGCTCTCGGAGCACGAGATCGCCACCGAAGGTTATACTGAAAAGACCCATCTTGCGCTCACTGTCGCCTTCCCGCTGCTGGATCGACCCGGCGAGGCATTGCTGGCTTGGACAACGACGCCCTGGACCTTGCCGGCGAATGTTGCCGCTGCCGTCCATCCAGAGTTGCTGTATGTGCGCGTCACAATGGCTAAGCAGACACAAGCGGCAAGCGACGAATCGGCTCGCAGTTTCTGGCTGGCGAAAGATGCCCTGCCTAATCTTTCGGGTAGCGGGAGCAGTATGCGTGTCGAAGAAGAGCGCTTCGGCACTGATCTGGTCGGTTGGCGCTATACCGGTCCCTTCGCTGACCTGGAAGCCCAGCGGGACGTGATGCCGCGTGTCGTGCCCTGGACCGAGATCAGCGCGACTGAAGGAACCGGGGTGGTTCACCTCGCGCCTGGCGCCGGCAAGGAGGACTTCGCATTAGGCCGGGACTATGGTTTGCCGGTACTCGCCCCACTCGACAACGATGGCGTCTACGTCGCGGGATACGACCGGTTGAGCGGACGCAAGGCCGGCGACGTGGCTGAAGACGTTGCGGCGGACCTGCAACGCCGCGGGTTTCTCTTCGACCAGGCGCTCTATACCCATCGCTACCCTGTCTGCTGGCGTTGTGGCACGGAGTTGGTTTTTCGCCTGGTCGATGAGTGGTTCATCGCGATGGATCAGTTGCGTCAGCCGATGATGGATGCCGCCCGTACCGCAAGCTGGGTTCCATCATTTGGCCTCGACCGCGAACTTGATTGGCTGCGCAATATGGACGACTGGATGATCTCCAAGAAGCGCTACTGGGGGCTGGCTTTACCCATCTATCGCTGTGCTGCGTGCGATTACGTCACCGTCGTTGGCTCGAAGGAAGAGTTGCGCGAGCGCGCCGTCGTTGGCTGGGAGCAGTTCGAGAGCCACTCGCCGCATCGTCCGTGGGTGGATGCCGTCCAGATCGCCTGCCCGCAGTGCAATACACCTGTCGCCCGCGTGCTCGACGTTGGCAATCCGTGGTTGGATGCTGGCATCGTCGCCTTCTCAACGCTGAACTATCGGCACGATCGGGACTACTGGGCGCAGTGGTTCCCGGCGGACCTGGTGCTAGAGAGCTTTCCGGGGCAGTTTCGCAACTGGTTCTACGCGCTGCTGGCGATGAGCGTTGCCCTGGATGGTCGCTCACCTTTCAAGACCTTGCTTGGCTATGCCACAGCCTTGGATGAACACGGCGAAGAAATGCACAAAAGTAAGGGCAACTCGCTCCCCTTCGAGGTCGTTGCCGCCTGGATGGGCGTCGAGCCGCTGCGCTGGATATTTGCCAACGCTCCCTTGGAGCGCAACCTGCACTTTGGGCGTAGCTTGGTCGAAGAGGCCACGCGCAAGCTGCAGCCGCTCTGGGAGGTTTATCGCTTCTTTGTCACCTACGCGAACCTTGATGATTGGAAACCAGTTCCGTATGAACAGCTATCTGCTACGAATCATAGCAACCTGGCCACACAGCAGTCGGTGCTCGATCAATGGCTGCTGGCCCGGCTCGATCAGCTTGTCCAGGTCGCACGCCAGCGCCTGAACAGCTATGATGCGCGTGGTTTCACGCTGGAAGTCGAGGCGTTTCTCGATGAGCTGTCGAACTGGTATGTGCGGCGTTCGCGGCGGCGCTTCTGGAGTGCGGCGCGAAGTGCGAATCAGGCCGACAAGCAATCCGCCTACGCCACACTCTATACGACGCTGGTCACACTGGCGCGATTGCTCGCCCCGGTGCTGCCCTTTCTCAGCGAGGCGCTCTATCAAAACCTGGTCCACAGCATAGAGCCGGATGCGCCGATGAGCGTGCATTTAACCGACTACCCGGAGGCGCCCAACAGGGAACGCGCAGAATGTATGAGCAAAGGCAAAGACGCCCATTGCGCCCTGATCGACTCAATGAACGTGGCGCGGCGTGTCGTTAGCCTGGGTCGAGTGGCGCGCAAACAGGCTGGCCTACGGGTGCGTCAGCCGCTTGGCAAGATGCTGGCGGTTATCACCAATCCGGCAGAACATGCGGCATTATTGCGCCATCAGGCTGAGGTTCTGGACGAGCTGAATGTCAAGACACTCGAAGTGCTCGCCAGCGACACAAGCCAGCACGGCGAGTTGCTGCTCCTCCAGTATCGCGTGAAACCGAACTTGCGACTGCTCGGTCCTCGGTTAGGCAAAGCGCTGCCCGCGTTGCGGACGATGCTCGAACAACTGGAGGCGCCGGTTGCTGCTCAGGTGGCGCGGGCTGTCGCGGCGCAGGAACAAATCACGCTGCCGTTTCGTGATACTGAACTGACCTTCGCACCGGATGAACTGCTGGTCGAGGCGGCGCCGCTAGCGGGGTACGCCGTTGCCCAGGACAATGGTCTGCAAGTCGCCCTCGATCTGAGCTTGGACGAGGCGTTGCGTCAAGAAGGTCTGGCTCGCGATCTGGTTCGCGCTGTGCAGGAGGCGCGCAAAAACGCGGGCATGGCTCTCTCGGACCGAATCGACCTCTACCTCGAACCCAAGGGTGAATTGACCGTCATATTGACCGAATGGGGTGATTACTTGCGCGCTGAGACCCTGGCGGAGGCTGTGTTATTGGACCTGTCGCCGCCTGGCAGCTATGTTGAAGTGGTGACTTTAGATGGAGTAGCAGTGACAGTGGGTGTCACGCGCGCAAAATCATAATCTGCTATATATGATATGTTAGGGCGTGATATTGCTAGACATAACATATTGCTAGGGACGTTCGACTGCGGAGTGTGACGATTTTGTAGTATTTGAGGCTGCAATGGCCAACAGATACTACAGAGTATTGTCACGCTCGCGACTATACATACGCTATTCTGGCTTTAGAACGGGAGGTTTTGTATTACCGGGTTTTCTAACACGATCGGTGTGTTATGTTAGGAGTTGCTTGCATGAGAATCGTCAAGTAAAAATGTACAATTTATGCACAGGAAATGCAACACTATTCATGGCGTTTCACAATCATGGGTTGCACAAAAAAATGGTAAAATTAGTATGCTCTGCTGCTCTTAAACATTTTAAGGAACCGCCGACTATGCGGACTTGCCTGCAGCAGCATTAGGTATGTAGATCAGCAAGATGTGGCCGGGCGTCGCTAGGGGGCGGAGTCGCGCGCCAGTCAGTGCCAATGGCGACACTGATACTCTTGCATATGAGTATAGAGGGGTGGACTATGGCGTACTACCTTATTGCAGGCGCGACGGGCTATGTTGGCTCGCGGCTCGCGCAACGGTTATTAGCTGAAGGGCACCGGGTGCGTGGTGTAGTACGCAACCCAGAGTCCGAGATAGCCGAGCAGTTGGCTGCTCAGGGTATGGTCGTTTGGAAGGGCGATGTAACAAAGCCCGAAACCCTCACTGGCGCGGCAGATGGCGTAGATTATGTTTACAACCTCACCTCGCGCTTGGTCCTCGAAAATGGTTCAGTACACCGAACTTTTGTCGATGGCAACCAGAACCTCATCGCAGCGTGCTCACGCTCTCGTAGCGTGCGCAAGTTTATCTTTACCTCAAATGTAGCGCCATACGGTGATGCCAGTGATACGTTGCTGACCGAGGACTCGCCGATTACGCCTAGTTATCCGCTGGGCGAGGTGATGGTCGAAGCCGAACAGACCATCATGAATGTTGTCCGCGACCATCATTTCCCAGCGATTATTCTGCGGGTTGGCAATATCTATGGTCCGCAGCGTGATTTTGTCGACACAGTGCAGAATGGCACTCTGACAATTATTGGCAATGGACGTAACTACCTCTCGCATATCCATATCGATGATCTCCTGACAATCCTAGCGCGTGTCGTCGACTATGGGCAGCCCGGTGCAATCTACAATGTCGCCGACGATGAGCCGGTCCGCTCGATCGACCTCTATAGCGAGATTCGCCAGCGTTTAGGTATGCTTCCGCCCCGTACCTATTCTAGCCTCAAGGCGCTTCAATCTGGTCTGGATCCCAGTATCGTCGGTAGAACCTCAGCCTCTGTTCGCCTGAGCAACGCCCGGCTCAAGCATGATTTGGACCTAGAACTGCGCTACCCCAGTTATCGATCCTGGCTCGATGAACGGCTAGGCATTGCAGAAGAGCTGGAAGCTGTTTTCTAGGCCCGCATTTCAATAGTAAAAATAAAAAGCAAGCCGGGGATCAACGTGGCTCCCCGGTCTTTGTGTGTCTCATGAATTGTGCTTTCTTGAACAATGTTTGACAGACCTCGACGCTTGTGCTATCTTCTGCTCCGCCATGAGTAAAAGTGCATATTGGCTGCAGCTGCCCACGTCGACAGCGTTGAAAAAGGTTCCCGTACGACCTTTGTACTTGTGTGCGTTATGTTTTTGGGTTTGGAGACCACGTTCGTCTGTACTTTGGCTCTTGGCTGTTGCCGGCGACATGCGGTGGAAAAACCGCATGTCGTTCAGGCGAAAAGTCGTATTTTGTGACATAGAGCGGTGTGCTCAACATGTCGTTCAGGCGAAAAGTCGTGTTTTGTGACGTAGAGCGGTGTGCTCAACGCTTTCTTGCCACTCCGTTTGGACAAACTCGCTCCAGCCAGACCACGCCCGCAATCATAGCGATAATTATTGCGCCGCCCACAATGTAAGCCTCGTAACGGTGTGCTTGGGTCAGGTATGTACCAAGCAAGCCGCACATTCCCGCAAGCAAATAGCAGGTGAGTACCGCCTCGCGTTTGGTCATGCCCAAAGCTGCCAGTCGATGCGAGAGGTGATCTTTACCCGCTGTGGTAAAGGGATTGACCCGCCGCCGCAGGCGCGACACAAAAACGAGTGTTGTGTCGAAAATCGGCACAAGTAACACTGCGACTGGAACCATCCATGTTACGATGGATTCGTTTGATAGAAAGCGCAGCTTAATTGCCAAAGCCGCCAGGATAAAACCAATAAACAGACTTCCTGTATCACCCATGAAGATTGTGGCTGGGTTTAGGTTATAGCGCAGAAAGCCAATACAAGCGCCAATCAGTGCTGCAGCCATCGATCCGACGAGAAACTGACGGGGCACATTCATCGCTGCTAGCAGCAGGAAGAAGGCCGCTGCAATAGTCGCTATGCCGCCTGACAAGCCATCCATATTGTCGAGAAAGTTGAGCGCATTGGTAATACCCACGACCCAAATCAGCGTTAGCGCCCAGTTAAGCCAGGGTTGTTCAAAGAGTTGTACCTGTGTGCCGCCAAGCAACAGGATTACGCCCGCTAGAATCTGCCCGCCCATCTTCACCGGTGCGGTCAACCCCCAACGGTCGTCAACCAACCCAAACAGCGAGATTAACGTTGCCCCCAGGAGAATGCCCACCAGCTCACGTATATAGTTGAGATCTCTGAAGAGGAGTAGCGCGATCACGAAAGCGGCGTAGATCGCCGCGCCGCCCAAAAGCGGCACCGGTGCAAGGTGAATGTCGCGCGAGCGTGGTACTGAGACAACACCGACCCGCAACGCAGCCCAACGAGCCAGCGGTGTCCCCACGATTGAGAATGTTAACGCAACCAGTAAGATAAGCGTAATGTTTATCATCAGAATGCTCTATAGTGAGAATGAGGAAAGATTCGTCGGTGTCATGCTATTTGACATAATGAAGGATAGTATGAAACATTGACATAACCGTACCACGTCTGAATTCTGTTATACAGTTTCAGGCAAGATATGGTTCAGCCTTGAACTTTACCTGAGCTCAGAATGGCTATTCTCCGCCCGCCGCCTGTTGCTCCAGATACGCGATCAGGGCTTGCAGTTGGGCGACTTCGGTTTCGCGCCCTGGCTGACTCTGGGCGAGCGATAACGTGTTTCGCGCCTCGCTCAGCGCCTGATCGTAGCGACGGGTGTCACTCAGTACAATCGTGAAGTTTCGATGGTACTCGACATTCTGCGGCTGGATTGTCGTTGCTCGATCATACGATTCGACGGCCTGCTCCATATCGCCAACCCGTACCGAGAGTAGCCCAGCGATGGCGTGCAAGAGGGCGTCATCACCAGCTTGTTCAGCATATGCATCGCGCAGCTTCCGTAAAAGGTCTGGTTCTGCCTCAAGGCTATCGGCAATGCGTTCAATCGACGAGTCGAGTTGATTAGGCGAGCGCTTGATGACATTGACGTAGAGGTCGGTCGCCTCGGCCAGTCGTCCCTGCAACCGGTATAGATCCGCCAGGCGCGCATCAGTGTCAACGTAACGCTGGTCAAGCTCCTTTGATCGTTGTAGCAGTTGTTCCGCCGCGTTGAAATAGCGCGCAGCCTCGTCCTCGCTTCCCATAGTCTGGGTGTAATTGCCAAGCTGGATGGTCACCCCGGCGCGCTCATTCATCAGAGTGACATCTTGTGGTGCAATCTCGTTGACTTGCTCATACCAGTTGAGCGACTCTTGCAGACGAGATGGATCTTGAGTCCAACTGTACCAGAAGTTGTTCAAACGTCCCAGGTTTGCATAGTGATCCTTATTCAGCGGGTTGAGATCACGCGCTCGGTGGAGGACCGTCTCCGCATAGCTCAATACCTCGAGCGGCGATCTTGCGAACACAAAACTCTGGATCTGGGCAGGATCTTGCAGCCGTAGCAGGTCGTTAACCTGCGCCTCTGGGTTTGGTTCACCCAACGGCGTGCCCTGCGCTCGCCGGCGATCGGCAATATTCATCAGTGTGCGCCCTAAGTTGAGGTAATAGAAATCCTCGCGCGGATTGCCGCGGATTGTCGCCAGGTAATCGTTCATACCCAGAATCAGGCCGTTCAATCCGCTGTTAGGCTGTCCGCTGTATGCCTGGCCTTGCTGGAAACGCATGTCGGCATAGATAGGGTTGAGATTGAACCACCAGACGGCCCCCAGGGTTATCACTGACAACACAATGTAAAATGCCGCCGCCGCTGGGCTGGTTTGGCCGCGTCCGGTGCGGTATCCCGCCCCGGCCCGCGCCCGGGCGCCGGCAGTCCCACGGGCGGTTGCGCCCCGTTTTGCGCTTGAGCTTCCGCCTTTTCGTTTCCCTACTGGCGGCGCTGACGAAGGACTGTTGCTTGATGCTTGTTCCGTGTCGCCGGCTTCGGCGTTTGCCACCACTGAACCGAAGGTGTAGTGACCGGCCAGCATGCCTCCTGTCGTGATGAACGCCAATGTGACCCAGAACATCATGAGTGTTGAGACGATTGGAATTCCGGTGAGTCCTTCGGCAAAGTGACTAACGATAATACTCAAGCACGCGATGAAGAAAACCTGCCAGTGCCACTCTGCGCTGCGACGTATCATTCGCCAGCAGAGAATGATCGCGCTGAAGAGCAGGAAGAAATAGCTGATCAGCCCTAGCAAGCCTTTCGTCACCAGCTCATCAAGGATCGCTTGATGCGAGCGATCAGGTGAAGCGCCCCGTGCCTCGACATTCGCCAATGATGGTGGATAAAATCGATTGAAGACAACAAACATGCTTTCCGGCCCCCACCCAACGATGGTTCGCACCGGATCGGATCTAATCAGAGCGACTGCGCCGCCAGCATGCTCATCGCCGATCCAGATCAAGCGGCGTACTAACCCTGTGCCGCTATCGACTTCGAGGAGCCGGCCCATTCGCCCAAGGTAAGGTACGTCGCGGAGCTGTTGGAAGAATGGTGCGTCGGAGATGTTGAAGACGATCAAGAATGAACCGGCCAGTAAGGTCAATGTCACCCACGCTGCCAGAACAGCGCGCAGCCGAGTCGCCAATGCTGTAGCGCCTTGTTCTCGCGCTCGATGGATGGCTTGCCGCAGCAGCAGCAGAAAGAACGTAAACAACCCGAATCCCAAGCCGATCCATGGTCCGCGGCTCTGGGTAAAGAAGGTTGCAACAAGTAATAACACAAATATGAGCAACGCCCCCATTGCATTGAGACGCAACGCGAATCTAGAAAGTTGTCCGCTCCTTCTAGGCAGCGTGAAGGCCAAAATATAGAAGGCGAGCACCGCAACACAACCGGCTGTGAGCCAGAGCCACCAGTCCGTCGCTCGTGTAGCGGAACTGTCGATGGCTTGCATGCCGTTGTTTGCTGACAAGGCAAAAGTCGTCAGCCATAGGAAGATGTATACCCCAAGGGCGATCCCGGGCCAAATCGAGACTGTCGAACGATCACTAGCGCTGGTGCTGTTTTCCGTACTGCGGGTCAACAACATCCAGAGCGTAGTTGAAACCAGGATCGCGCCAGGCAAGATCCACCAATAACGCAGATCAGCTGCACGTACCAGCGATCCGAACTTGATGGTCGCGAGGAGCAGCGCCAGTGTTCCAAATACCAGCAAACTGGAAGCAACCGCCCAGAGAGTGTCCGCACGCGCATTTGTCGGCGCCGGGGCGCGTTGTCCTTCGTGCCAGGCGCTGATCAGCCGGTAAAGCGCCAGTGGGATGATCAGGATCATATAGGCGGCAACGAAGATGGAGTTTCCCATCGTTGAGGCGACCCTGGTGATCACATCACCTTTCCATGGCAGGGGATCGAGTTGAAGATGCTGGATCAGGCCATAACTCGCTACCACGAGCCCGGTCAGCAGCGATACTGTGATAATGCGCTCGAGTTGGGCGCGGCGGCGTAGCGTGGCAACGATGAGTACAAAGAGAAAAATATAGGAAAGATTGGTGTATGTCCCCTGGAGCCGTTGATATGATCCCCAAAAGCTGGTGAGAGGAACAACCGATATGACCGTCGCAAAGAGAAAAATCAGAGCGTAAACCAGCACCGGTACGGCCAATGGTATCGCTGCAAAGCGCTGCCAGATTCGTGGTTGCGGCTTGCTTGAGGAAGACGAGGCGTTGTCTTGAGGAACGTTTGGCGTAGCTGGCTTGTGTGCTAAATGTTCCAGTGCGCGCACCAGCCCAGCCGCAGCCATCACTAGCACAATGGCGCGTAAGGTTGTTGCTTTGTCCGGCTCGAAGTGGCGCGCGACGGTCTGGTCCAGGTCGAGGCGTCCGGCCAGCACCAGGTCGAGAGCCGCCGCGCCGACGTAGGTCTTGCCGATGCTGCCGGACAGCATGAGGTCGTCGGGGGAGAGCGCCCGTCCGGTCTCGCGGTCG
>JAKSDJ010000215.1 GCA_022360155.1 Chloroflexales bacterium
GAACCTCACCAACCTGATGCTGCAGATCGCCGCCCTGGGCACGATCTCGGTCGGTATTGTGCTGGTCTTACTACTCGGCGAGATCGATTTGTCGGTCGGCATGGTCAGCGGGTTGGCCGCAGCGGTGATGGCTGTGCTTAATGTGAAGATGGGTGTTCCCGGCGCCGTGGCGATCATCGCCGGTCTGATCACCGGTCTGTTGATTGGCACGTTGCAAGGCTGGTGGATCACCAAGATGCGGGTGCCGTCGTTCATTGTAACCCTGGCCGGGCTGCTAGGCTGGCAGGGCGTGCTGCTCTTTGTCCTCGGCAGCACTGGCACCGTCAACTTGCGCGATTCGTTCATTCTCAGCCTGACCGGAACGTTCTTTCCGCCCCTGGTCGGCTGGATCATCGGTATTGCCTTTGTTGCGCTCTCGACCGCCACATTGCTTCGCGAGCGGCAGAAACGCATCCAGGCCGACCTGCCGGTATCCTCAATTCGATTACTGATTGGCCGCATTGTCCTCCTGGCGGTTGGCGTTCTGGGCACAATCGCGCTGCTCAATGCCAACCGCGGCCTGCCATTAGCGCTGATCTTTTTCGTGGGCCTGGTCGTTTTCTTCGATTGGGTGACCCGGCGGACAACGTTTGGGCGGCACGTCTTTGCGGTCGGCGGCAATACGGAAGCCGCCCGGCGCGCGAGCATCAATGTCGACTTCGTGCGGATTGCAGTGTTTAGCCTGGCCTCGACCCTGGCCGCGTTTGGCGGTATCCTGGCCGCATCCCGGCTGCTGGCGGTCAATCAGTCGTCGGGCGGCGGCGATCTGTTGCTGAACGTGATTGCCGCTGCGGTTATTGGCGGGACCAGCCTGTTCGGTGGGCGCGGCACCGTCTGGGCGGCGTTGCTGGGCGCGCTCGTCATCGGCTCGATCTCGAATGGTATGGACCTGCTGGCGTTAGCCTCGCCGATCAAGCTCATGATTACCGGCTTTGTGTTGTTGACTGCAGTTACCATTGATGCGTTGTCCCGTCGCCGCCGCGAAGCCGCCGGGCGCTGATGTTGGGGATGGAGAATGGAGAATGAGGTGCGCGCCGCCGAAGGATGCCAACGTTCTAACGTTCTAACGTTCCAACGTTCCGTGCTCGGCTTGACGGCGTTCTGACTGCTCTTTACCATGTTGCAACGACGACCGCTTGCGTGTTTGCGCAGATCATTACCGGCCTCCAACGGCGGAGAAGACCTATGGAAAATGCTGCTGCTCTGGCGTCAGAGTCAATCCCGACCCGCTTGGTGCGTTTGGCGCGCCGGCTCTGGCGCCTGCTGGTTAGCCGTCAAGAGTTGGTCGTTTTCATTCTCTTGCTGTTGGTTTGCGCTGTCCTGAGCTTCCAGACCGACACTTTCCTCACCCAGGGCAATCTCTTGAACATTACGCGCGCGTTCTCCTGGATCGCTATCGCCGCCCTAGGGCAGAGTTTGGTTATTATCATCGGCGGGATCGACCTCTCGTCCGGGGCGGTTATGGCCCTGTCCGGTCTGGTCAGTGCGATGTGTCTCGAAGCAGGCGCGCCGGTTCCAGTGGCGATTGTCGCCGGACTCTTGACCGGCAGCCTGGTGGGTCTGACCAATGGCCTGGTTATCGGGCGGATTGGACTGCCCCCCATCATCGTCACGCTAGGCACGATGAGCATTGCGCGCGGCCTAACCTTGAGCCTTACCGGGGGCGCGCCGCTGCGCAATTTGCCAGGCGATTTTCGCGCCCTGGGCCAGGCGGAAGTCGCGATCGGCGCGTGGGTCATACCACTCCCGGTGATCTACATGTTGATCCTGGGTCTACTGGTCAGCGGACTGCTCAACCGGACTGTGATGGGGCGCTATATCTATGCCCTGGGCGGCGGCGGGCGCGCTGGTGATTAGTGGTGTCAATACCACCCAACTCAAGGTGCTCGTCTATACGCTCTGCGGGTTGCTCACCGCAGTCGGCGGGTTGCTCATGACCGCGCGCGTCGGTGTCGCCGCGCCGACGGCAGCGGAAGGGGCAGAACTGGACATCATCGCGGCTGCCGTGATCGGCGGGGCCAGCCTCTTTGGCGGGGAGGGCAGCGTGGTTGGCGTGCTGCTTGGCGCGGCGTTGCTGCAGGTGGTGCGCACCGGCTTGGTTCTATTGGGCGTGTCTGGGCAGTGGCAAGGGGTTGCGATTGGCGTCATGATCCTGCTGGTCATCCTCCTCGACTACTGGCGGCGGCGGCGGGTCGTCGCATGAGACCGGCAAGCAGCGCACAGCAGGCAACGCGAGGCAGCCGGGCTTTTCGCAGGCTGGGCCGGCGGATCGTCTGTTTCGTTGCGCTGATTGGTCTGCTCGCGTGCCAGCGTGATCCGGCGATGCAGGAAACGTCCGCGCCCGTTCCCGACCAGAACCAGGCCAAGCTACGCATTGCCTGGATCAGCAAAACCTTGGGCAATCCGGTCTTCGATATGGGTCAGCGCGGGGCGCTCCAGAAAGCCGCCGAACTGTCGGCCAGCGGACCTGTGCAAGTCGAGGTCGTTTCCCTTGGGCCGGTTGCCGCCGATGCCATCGCCCAGATCCAGCTTATGGGCGATGTGGTGGCCAGCGGCGTCGATGCTATCGCCATCTCCTGCAACGACCCAATCGCCTGTATCAGCCCGATTGACGAAGCGGTCGAGGCCGGCATTCCGGTTATGACCTGGGACTCTGACTCGCCACAGAGCCAACGGTTTACTTTCCTGGGGATCAACAACTTTGCGGCTGGGCATGCGGCAGCGGACCTGTTGGTGCGGGCGATGGGGCCGCGCGGCAAGGTGGCGATCCTCACCGGTGTTCCGGGGGCTTGGAATCTCGACGAGCGGATTCGCGGCTTTGCCGAAGCGATCGCGGCGTATCCCGACATCCAAATCGTAACCACGGTGCATAGTAACGAGGACATCAACCTGGGGGTCCAGCTCGTCGAGGAGACGATGCAGCAGTATCCCGATCTGAACGGCTGGCTCTTTGTGGGCATGTGGCCGCTCTTTGCCGAGCGTGGGTCGATGTCATTATGGGAAGATGCGACTCTGCAACGGGATATGAAGACAGTTGCCTTCGACACGCTGCCGCTCGAACTGGAGTTGTTGCGCGATGGCTATCTCGCCGGGCTGATTGGACAAAAATATTGGGGCTGGGGCTATGACACGGTTCAGATCATCTACGATCACGTGCTCGACGGCGCAAGCTACCCGCCGGTTATCGACTCGGGGATGGATATTGTCACTGCGCGTAACGTCGACGCGATGATCCGCGCCTGGGAGACCAACGATTTTAGCCAAGCGCTGCCCGATCCGTTTGAGGAACGCTAGAACGTTAGAACGTTGGCGCGTTGGCATCCTTGGGCGGCGCTCAGGACCGGGTTGGCAGGTTTGGGGCTTGCTCTGTAGGCGCGGCTTGCAGCCGCGCTGGCTGCCCCTTGCAGCGAGCAACGTGATGTACGGTTTGCCGCTGCGCTGACAATGGTCAAGCAGCTACGAGCCAGGTCTAACATGAAACGAGGTTGGGGCGACCGGACGGTTGCCTAATGGTTTTTGACAACCAATAGAGGTAGTCTAATGTAGTGTCGCCTTCAGGCGGTTTTACGGCAGCAAAACCGTCTGAAGGCGGCGCCACGAGAGTCTTTTTCATTACCGGTTTTGATCGTCGAAATTCGTCAGGTACTCTTATGGAACCACTCCTGCGCATCATTAATGTATCCAAGAGCTTTGGCACCTTGCCCGCTGTCCAGCAGGTCAGCTTTCACGTCAACGCGGGCGAGGCGCTTGGCCTGGCCGGGCAGAGCGGCGCCGGGAAATCGGTGATTGCGACCCTCCTGGCTGGCCTAACCATTCCCGACCAAGGTGATATCTATGTTGCGGGGCGACGCCAGCGCTGGCCCTTACCGGCGCGCGCGCTCGGTATCGAGGTCGTCCTCCAGAAGCCAGACCTATCCGACTCGTTCGATGTTGGCAGCAATATCTTCCTTGGCAATGAAATCGGGTGGCCGGCGCTTGGCGCCTGGCTGCGCATGCCCAACCGGCGGCGGATCGATCAGGAAGCGGCGGCGATCCTAACCCAACTCGATCTAGAGGAGATCTCGCCGCGCGAGAAGGTTGCCAACCTGTCGAGCGAACAGCGCCAGCTTGTCGCCATCGCGCGGGCCATGACCAGTCGACCGCGCCTCATGGTCGTCGACGAGCCGACCGCACTGCTCGGCTATTCCGCACAGCAAAAGATCCTCACACTGATCCGCGACTGGCAGCGCCAGGGGACGGCGGTGCTGTTTGCCAGCGACAACCTCGATCACCTGTTTGCCGTGACCGACCGGATTATTGTGCTGCGCCAGGGCCGCGTGGTGACCGAGCGCCGCACCGATGCCACCAGCCGCGAAGAGATTGTCTCCCTCCTGGTCAACGCGGCGGATCGGCGCCAACTCACGCCGATCATCTGGGCGCTCGATAGCTACTACCATGCCCGCGAGCAGGCCGAACAGCTTCGCGACCAGGAACAGCACTTGCAGCGCGACCTGGCGGCGCAGGGAACGCTCAACCGTCAGCTCGTCGATCGGCTGGCCGAGCAGGTTGCGGCGCTCGACCAGGCCAATGCGAGCCTGCAAGACGCCCAGCGCCGCCTCTTGACTGAACGGGAGGAGGAGCGCAAACATCTGTCACGCGAACTCCACGACCAGGTGATCCAAGATCTCCTCAGCATCAACTACCAGCTCGAAGGGATGAGTTCCTGGGCCGAGGCGTCGAACACGGTCAGCGATGAGCTGAGCGATGTGCGCACCAGCATCCGCGCCCTCGTCGATGAGCTGCGGCACATCTGCGGCAACCTGCGCCCGCCGACGATCGACAGCCTGGGGCTTGGCGCGGCGATCCAGTCCTTCACGCGCGATTGGTCCGAACGCACCGGGGTTGACGTCACGCTCGACATGGACCCTGGTCTGGGGCGGTTGCCGGAGGCGATCGAATTGTCCATCTTCCGCATCATGCAGGAGGGCCTGAGCAACGTGCGCAAACATGCCCATGCTAGTGCTGTTCAGATTCAGCTTAGGCACACCACGCCACGCACCCTGATGCTCTCGATTGCGGACAATGGGCTGGGAATCGCGACTGGCAACGATCTGGCGACGCTGGCGAGCCAGGGGCACTTCGGGCTGCTCGGCATTAGCGAGCGCGTGGCGTTGTTGGGGGGGCGACTCAGCTTGCAGAACCAGACCGGCGGCGGCTTATGCTTGCAGGTTGAAATTCCGCATCCTAAGGTCGAGACGGCGTCTAACGGCGAAGAGATGATGAGAGGATGAGGCGGGGGCGCGAAGAGATGAGGACGCGAGGAGGCGAAGACGCACGGCGCTTCGCGAAGCGCCCTGACTCGGCGCGTCTTCATAGCATAATTGCATTAGCGCGGCAGCCGGTGGATGAACTCGGTTGTTGGCGCGCCCCAATCCCGCGTCTCGATCTCCAGTGTGGTGGGCCGTTCACCGAGGATATTGATTGCCACGTGGCCGCCGCCGCACTCGAATTCGATCGTCTTGGGGCTGCGCACCCGCTCGGTTAAGCCAAGTTCACCGATAAAATATTCTTCAGCCGCCAGCAGCGCCGCTGCTGGCGCTAGGCTTGTTGTCGTTTCGTATCTCATAAGGGTCTCCTAAGCTCGTATCTCAGAGCGTCTGTCGCGTATCTGATGAATTTTGACGATCAAAACCGGTAATGGGTAACGACGCTCGTAGTGCCGCCTTCAGGTTGCTGTGCTGCCGTCAAACCACCTAAAGGCGGCACTACGGAGACGACCCCTGTTGATTGTCACATTTCATTAGACTTTGCTGCGACATCGTCTGAGCTAAGCATACCGCATTTGGCTGCTACAGGTTAGCAGTAAACGCAGTCCGACCGCGGCGCGCCATCACATCAGCTCCTTTATGAGAGCGGAACCACCGATACACGCCGATCGAACGTGTCGACCTGCTAACGTTTCAACGTTTCAACGCGCTAACCAGCCAACGTTCTAACGGTTATCGGTCTCGAATCGCCTGCGGATCGATCGGCGTCAGGCGTGGGACGAAGCGAGGAACCAGGCCGCAGTAGCGCTCGTACTGCGACCCGAAACGTGTCCGCAGTTCGCGCTCTTCCAGACGGATCTGCATGATCAACTGGCCAATGTACGCCAGCAGGAGCCAGATAAAAAACCAGTTTTGGGTCAGCAGCCCCGTCGCCAGGATAAGGGTCATATCGGTTACGTAGAGTGGGTTGCGCACATAGCGGTAGGGGCCAGAAATGACCAGGAACTGTGGGATGTTATGCTGCTCAGCTCCCTTTCCTGGCGGAAAAAGCGCCGCAGCGAAGAGCAGCCGCGCCCAGCCCATTTGCCCCGCGGCCCACACGCTTACGCCCAACGAGACAATCAACACAATAGCGCCCACGATCTGGAGAACGGTCAATCCTGCTGCGGCAGGGTCGCGCCAGGTCCAGGTCAGCCAGTTCGGTGCAAGGACGATTAACAGCAGCGTTGTCCCCAACCACATCAGCCCGATCTCAATCGCATACCAGGCCATCAGGCCGCGCCGCTGCAA
>JAKSDJ010000338.1 GCA_022360155.1 Chloroflexales bacterium
CAGCTGACATGACATTGCAGCCTGTTGTGCTACAACAAACTTTGTCTTTACCATTGAGCGGGTTTGCCGTCTTGCTGATCTTCATGGCCATTGGCGGGTACATCGGGTATCTGCGCGGCCTACGCGCCCTACTGACCATTACAATCATCACAATCATCGCATACCTCATCTGTGTGCGAGGCGGCGATCAAATTGTTACGGTCATCAACCGTTTTTACACCAACTTCCCCAAGCTTATTGCTTTTGCTGCCGGGCGCAACCCGGCCGAAATCCCACTGCTCAACCCAATCATCAGCGGCGGGGTTCAAGCGTCGCTCTTCTTTCGCTTGGTGTTGTTCTTTGCCCTTGTCGCCTTTGGCTGGTTCTTCAACGCCCGTCCACAATGGTACAGCGACTCACCCGATGATGCTGCTGAACCGTTGGCGCGCACACTAGGCGTTTTTACTGGCGCATTTATCGCATTGCTCTGGAGCAATGCGCTCACCGTCTTTTGGCAAGATTTCGTCGTGATTGGAGGGGGCTTTGGCGGCCCAGTCGCCAATATTTTAAATATCTTGCCGGATGTAAGTCTCCTCGTCCCCTCGCTCATCACGCTTTTCTTCTTGGTTATCGCACTGATTATTCTTTTCAACCTCCCAAAGGTTTGGCGCTCATAGGGTCGCAAAGCTTGTGATTGCGCAAGCCTTGGGAGTTCTCTACACCATACATGGAGTAGCGCATGTCAATGAAACAAGGTCAAAAGGTCGTTTGTATCGAAGGACGAAAAAAAGAAGTTCAATCGCAGGGCACCGTTGTTCAGATCAGCCACAAGCGCATTCTGGTTCGCATTAATGGAGTGCTCAAGTGGTTGCATCCCGATCGTGTGAAAACGCCGAAGTAGATCACACATTCAGTGCGCTTGTTGCAGCCGACAACTCGTTGGCCGCCAGGGCTAGGCTAAAAATTCAAACTACAAGTCGCTCATTGCAACCTAATCGACAATCGTACCACACCCTCAAAGGGTATTACGAAACAACCGCAATCTACGATTTGCCAACGAGCGATAAACTTCCAACCATCTCTCAAACGCTGCTGGCGTCGCCTATCTCAAGACGAACGCAGCACAACGAAGAGCATAACACGACACGCACGTCGCGCATGCGGATATGATGGAGATTCGCAGGCATTTCTGATATCAAAGAATCCTGTCGCAGGCGATCACCCCGGTCGCCTATCAATTAAGTGAATGATCACAATCCGACAATGTGAAGCGAGCAACGGCTCACATCACTTCTTGAACAGGCTCTGCCCGATCTTCTCCCGCGACTGATTTATACGATAACAATCCGCAAGTACGTATCAATTGGAACACAAGCCCAGATTGGATAGGTTTCGGCAACCTAGCGGTCTGGGCTTGTGTGATTCTATATCGAGACCCAGCATCGCCGTATGTACTGCTTCCACCTACGTTCACGCTATACTCTGCGCCCCGGTTCAAGGCAATGCTACGCAAACCCTTAAGGCTTTGCCAAAGAACAATATCCTGTTTTTGGCGCTAAACGATGAGCGATGAGTATAGCGCCTCTTTCTCCAATCGTTCATCGTCAATCCCCAGTGACAGGGAACTTGTTTCTCAACAAACCCTTAGCAGAAAGACGCCTTGCAGCAAGGCAGATTCTACCCTGAACCCAACTGCAAGATGCAGTATAGCCGGCATCGACATACACAGCGCATTCCTCTACAGATCAACCCCACAGCACTGCCACAACCAGCAGGCGCGGAACTGCACCATAAATCCTATCCCACCTACACTCATACCAATGTAACGGGAACGCCGCGCATGTCACGCTACGCGGATCTTGGCATCTTGTCTGCCTGATGCCAAAATCCTGCGCAGAGCCGTCTAGAGTCCTTCGCAAGTCAGCCTGTGCAGGGCTTTAGGCTGGCGGGCTCTGGGCGACCATGCACCCAGCGTCTCAGTCGAATTGGCAACAGGCGGCACTCATAAAAACAGGGGCTACGCATCGAAATCGATACGTAGCCCCTGCTTGTCTGTATGCCTACGGTTGAGTTCCGCCTGTGTCGCCCCGGCGTAAACACATACGGGCGCTCCTACAGGCTCAGCACCAAGGGTGCGCCTGCCGGCTTAGCTTGTTCCGTTACGCCTGACGGGAACTCCCAGAGCTTGCAGGCCCTGGATCGCGACCGTATTATTCGGATCGAGAGCCAACACCCTCTCCAGCGCATGCTGGTGTGCGTTACGATCATCCTTCGTCAAGCCGGCTAACCAGAGCCAGGCCTGAATGTTATCCGGTTCCTGCGCTGTCAGGATCTGGAACAAGCTACGTGCCTGGTCCTTCTTGCCGGTACGGGCTGCTTCGATCCCAAGCTGCAAGATGTTTTTCGGCGCTGGCGGCGGCTGAATTGATATCGTGTCGTCCACTTTGGCCACTGGCGTTGGAGGAACAACCGGCTTAACACTAGGCGCTCTCGGCGCTGGCGCTGGCGCTGGCGCTGGCACTGGCACTGGCGCTGGCACTGGCGCTGGCGCCGAAGACGGCGCTGAAGACGGCTGGAACGATATAGGCTCGTCTAGGCGCGGCGCCGGCAACAACTGCAGGGTCTTGCCTGCTTCGGTCGATTTGCCATCGAGCGCTGCGTCGATCTCGTGCGATAGCTCCTCATAGACCGTCCCCGAGATCACATTATCTTGCGCCAGGGTTTTCAGCATTGCGCGCTGCGCCCGGAGCCCTTCACGCAACGCCTGCTCGTGTTCCTCGGCCAAGAGCGACGGTTGTTCGTGAAGCATTGCCTGGTGCGCGTTAAGACTGGTTTGAATGCGAACATCCAGATGGGGCAGCAAGCGCTTCCAGGTCGCATCCGAAATCATGCCCTCTTGGTGCATTTGTTCGAGGTGCTCGCGCGCCGTGCGAGCCGCGATCAAGCGCGCCCGCCGCCGTTCGATTTCAAGCCGGTTGGGATCGCTATCGACCAGGCCTAGCATACGCAGAAGCGGCCCCATTGTCATTGCCTGGACAATAAGCGTGAACAACACCACACCGAAGGTCATCACCTTGATAAGTTCAGCGCCGGGGAAACTCGGATCGAGACTCAAAGCGAGAGCAAGACCAACCGCACCGCGTAACGCACCCCAGAACATGACATGCTGGTAGGCCATCGGGATCGGCTCTTTACTCCAATTGGCTAACCAGGAAAGACCGCCCGATCGCCCGGCATGATGGGTCCAGTTGACGAGCGCCGAGAACCCGTACACAACGATCACCCGGCTGACCATACAAGCCCCAACGGCTATCGCAATCGGCTGGATATTATCGATAATCTGCGTCAACTTCATATCCAGGCCGATCAACAAGAAAACCAAGGAATTGACCAGGAAGGTCAAATATTCCCAGAAGTGGAGCGTTGCAATACGAACAGACGGTGATAGCGTCGGCATCCCGACATTGCCGCAGACCAGGCCAGCCCCGAAGACGGCCAAAATACCGCTGACTTCCATTTGCTCGGCCATCAGAAAGGCGCCAAAGGGCAGTGCAGTGGTCAACGTGGTGACAATGAGCGAGTCGTCAATTCCCGAAATAAGCTTGGAAACAACCCAGCCTAATCCGATACCAATACCAACACCAAGCCCTGACACCCATAGGAACTCCATAAACCCTACTAGGATCGAAGAGTGCTCACCTTCGCCAGCGCCCTCTCCTACACCGACAGCCGCTGCTGCTACGGCGAAGGAAAGCATCAGTTTGAACATCACGGCGCCGGTGCCATCGTTGAGAATACTCTCGCCGTCAACCAGGAGTTCCAGTTGCTTCGGCGCGCCTAGTGACTTAAAGAGCGCGATCACCGCGACCGGGTCCGTTGCCGAAATCAAAGCGCCAAAGACCAGGGCTACGGGCAACGACATCTCAGGTATAACGGAGGATACGATGAAGCCGACAATAAACATCGAGAGCAGCACCCCCGGGCCGGCAAGCATCAGAATGGGGAAGAGTTGATCGCGTAGCTTTTTGAAGTCGATATGGAACGACGCCTCGAAAATCAGCGGCGGCACAAACAGCGCCAAGATGATATCGGGGGTAAGGCCGAGGCTCATCGACGATGACTGAAAGGTGACAAAGAGACCGACGACGACCAGCGCCACAGTGTAGGGCACTTGCACGCGGCGTACCACCATGGCGACCAACGATGCGATCACCAAGAGTTGGATAATGAGGATTTCAGTGGATAGAAAGGGGTCTAATCCTTCTTCCGCAGCGGCTTCAGCAGCTTGAAATAGACTCACAAAATGTTCCATGACGTTATTTCGTCCCTCCTGTCGTTAGTAGTGGAGCGGCTATGTGGACGACGAGCCCAATATAGTTCAGCAAGAGATCAGCTCTATCCTATACAAAGACATTATTCTGGCAGGGGAGGCATTGTGAAAGTCTAAACTTCACCACACCTCCCCTGCGGCGGGGACGCGGAGGCGGCGCAGCCACCCTCGCGCGCCTACCGCCAAAAGATTGTCCCATTACAAATTGATCTCTTAAAATAGCGAGGATTCGGCCAAAACGTTATCTCTTCATTTAAGAATCCCCCCAAAGAAGATATGACCCTCCAGACTAGCGATAGGACAGGTTCTTGTCATAAAAATCTGCCCCATTACCCTCATCTTCAACAGACCCGCATGCATACAAGACTTTAGCGGAAGTATAACATTGTGAAAATACCACACCAATAACAAATATCACACCGTTATCCGATTATAAATAGTACGACATCATACATCAACGCATATTTCCTGCCACATGAAATGAGAGTTTCAAGATCGACAAAAAATACATGACTATTATTTATAGTTAAAAACGGGTTCAATGGCTGAATAGAGGCGATATGAGCTTACAGCGCTTATTAGATGCTTTATACTGTGGCGTCGTAATATACATATCAATCGATACGCACATCACGACGCCTATATAAAAAGCGATGAGGCTAGCGGAATACTGCCGTGACACAGTTCCTCTATCCCCACACGCTTCGTAGTGGGGTTCTCATGCTCTTAGGGTATGGCAGGGGCGAGCATGAGTGGAAGGTGTATGTCGGTTGATGGTAGGTTGTTAGGACAAATATCTTGCATAGCTGATCAGATCAGCACATCGGATTGAACGACACCCGCGCCCTGTGGGCCAGTTGCGATAAACGACGCTATCGGACACAAGCATCGTTCCAGCGCCCTTGACGCTAGTCTGAACACTGGCTGCCGACTTGACGTTCATCGTGTTACCTGCAGTCAGCATGTTGCGCTCTTTGATTTCGCTCTGGCCATGCAAGCCCGCTTCAATCACGATGTTATCTTCCGCAGAAAGTGTGGCATTCTCTTTGACCCGAGTATCGCCATCGCCCTGATCGTGCTCTCCCGATTGGAGGGTGATGATGTTGTTAGCGCGCAGGTTTGCATATTCACCAACAGCGATCCCTGCAGTTAGCCCGCGAGGAATCGCTCCGCCACAGTACGTATCGAGAAATGCCTGTGCGGTGAACTCGTTGATAATAACTGCACAGGCTGCTTGATGGCGGCTGTCTGGGCTAACCGTGAAGGATTCGATTACATTCCCGCCCTCGGCAAGTGCGCCGTTGAGCTTGACGCTCTGGGCAGAACCATCGACCGGTACGCTGAAGAGCTCGACCGCGTCTCCCTCGGCCAGATAGACCACACGCCAGGCATCGGAGCTGATCGCAAAGGCTTCCGCCATACTTTCACCCGCAGCAATATTCTCGCCAAGCTTGACACTCAGTGCGCCACCTGTCACTGGGGCGCTATAGAGTGTGACGAGCCCAGCAACGATATTTCCGACCAGGTAGACTGCTCGGCTGCCATCTGAGCTGATGCAGAAGAAGCTTACCTCTTCATCGCTGCCGAGCGGGCCATTGAGCTTAACGCCTTTTGCCAAGCCGTCGATCGGCACGCCAAAGAGTTCGACCGGCCCTTCGCCCTCTGCTGCCAAATAGATCACCTGGCGGCTGTTCGGCGTAATTGCAAAGGCCTCTGCTAGATCTTCGCTTTCAGCAATGAGGTTGCTGACCTCAACATTTGTCGCAACGTCGTTGATAGCAACACTATATACTTTCATCTCATCCTTAGCGCTTTGATCCGAGAGATAGACAACCTGGGCGCTATCAGCGCTGTTCTTGAAAGCGCACACTTTCTGACCAGGGCCTAGCGGGCTGTTGAGTTTTGTTGGGCTGCCGCCAGTAATTGGTACGCTGTAGAGTTCCGGCACATCCTTAAGCTCCTGGTCGGCTAAATAAACCACGCGATGACCATCGGGGCTGATCTGAAATGCATCTACATCTTTCGCTCCATCGGGGAGCGGGCCATTGAGTTTGATCGGGCTGCCGCCGGTGATCGACGCACTGTAGAGTTCGACCATATCCTTAACATCCTGATCAGCCAGGTAGACCACGCGTTGCCCGTCTGCACTAACCGCAAAGCTAGCGACATTGCCAAAGTCCTGCATTCCGCTCAACTTGATGACGACGGCATGGGCCGGCAATGCAACAAATAGGCCGGTTATGTCGATGCTGATCAGCGGCACGGCCAAGCGACGAACACAGGATAGACCATTCATTGTCGGTTGACATCCTTACTATATTGGGCAGTAATAGTGTTGATGCGTATGTTGAATCGAATCAAACGCGCACCTATGCGATGCGTGGGAGATCAAGATAGCCTTAGCAAGCTACTCCTTGCAGAGTCAGAAACGTTGCAAGATGCGGCGTCGCAATACCGGTAAGTTCGATCCGGATATTGCTTTCCTTTGCGGTTTCCTTGAAACTGTAAATCATATCGAGCACATCACGATCGATCATGTGCGTCCAAGTCCCGTCGATCTCGACAACAGAACCCGCCGGCAAAGATTGCAACACCCTTGAGAGCCTCGCTTTGTGCGAAGATAAGACATGCTCTGCCAACACGATGCGCATTTTCTGCGTCTGACAATCAGTCTCAACATTGAACGGGCGGGAAAGATCATACTGACTCGCCAGAAAAAAGTACGTAGCATTCATGATGCTTGCTCCTGTGAGGGGGTAGTACTACAACGAGACTGTAATCCATAAGGTTCAAGCCAAAAGCGACTAAAACCCTTCTGCATATCTGAGCCTGAGAAGTACAGTCTTACTGTTGTAATAGAAACGACTAATGTGTCAGAGTACAATTGCAACTTGCTCACCCGCGTTATAATGCGTGGCTTCCCCGTTGAGCAGAGGGTCGAGATGGAAGCAGAGGGCTTAACGCTTTGGTTTATACGGTAATGAGCGTGAGCGAATAGCTCCATTTTGCCTTATTCTGACAATTTTTCCATCACAAAAATGAGCTATTTCCATATACTGCATTTGCAGTAGGTGTTATCTTAGTAAGATCATCAAAATGACAATATTCTTTCGTTGTGGTATTTGTACACTTTTATTGCTTTCAATAATCTACTCAAAAGAATCTCCGCAGCCCTTAAATGGAATCGGCGTTAAGATAGCAACCCTAGACCGGTTGTAAATCCCATGTAGTGCCGACTTCAGACAATTTTTGCTCACCGCCTGAAATCAGCACTGCAACTCAAAGAGAAACGCTATAGAGAATCGAGCAAACACAAATATATCGTTAGGTTTTAAGGGCGATAAAAAAGGCTTCTGTGCAACAGAGGGGTATAACTTTCCTAAAACGGGTTGGGCAGAGGTTCCCCAAAGGAGTGACCGGTGTACAAGTACACCAGCCACGTCCCGCATTGTCGCTGTAGGCGTGGCTTAGGGAGCGCTGGTCAGATCCGGCTGCTCCGCCGGCGTCTCCGCGCCATCAGTCAGCATCTGGTTCGCACCCACACATGTGGCAGTGCCCGATTCGGTGAAGCTCGACCCCGCGACGGAGACGAATTCTCAATCATAGCTTGTCGGGCGCAGCGTCATCTTCAACACACCCCAGGTCTTGTTATTGTGGACAACGCTGTTGGGCTTGATACTTTTCATGCTGTAGAAGGCACGTCCACCGGCGCCCACCACGAACTCACGAATGCCCTTGATCGAGTCCGCACGCCCAGGGGTATCTTGCGGTGCGAGGCGCTCGTAGTGGTGGTCGTGCCCATTCAGAACCACATCGGCTCCGTACTCGTACAGCGCGTCCCAAAACGGGCGCATCGAAATCTCGCTGTTGAGCACAACGATATGCCAGACGCCCAAGTTGTACGAGTAGTAGCCTTTGCCGCGCTGACCGGCTCGATCACCGAAGTAATCGTAGTAGGGCCTAGCATCACGGCTCCGATAGTCATGATTCTCGGCGGAAGGCCAGGTCTGTGCCGCGTGGCGGCCCCAGGTCGGATCATAACAATTCCGCAATTCCGAGCTCGTTCCGCTGTTGCAGGCATTGTCACCGAGGATAAAGACCGTGCCGTCAATGCTGTCGAGCAGCTTGGCGGTCGCTTCGTCGCCGCGCGAACGACAATCGGCAATATCGCCCGCGCCGACAAAGACCGGATCATTCGCCGGGGCCTGGATTGGCAGCGGCGGGACATGCGGCGGCAGCGCGACAATACCGGTCGGCGTCATCGTCAGGTTTGGATTCGGCGTCATGGTCGGCACGGGACTCGGCGCCGGACCAGGAACTGATCCGGCATTCACCACCCGGCATGAAGATGAA